>CALGGL010000221.1 GCA_937915975.1 uncultured Lachnospiraceae bacterium
CTTCGTTATAATCCTTACAAACCTTATCTACAACATATTTATCAAGCTTATGAATCATACAGACATCCTCAAGGGTTTCTATAAATTCACCCGGAGGAAGTAAGCCGTATTCGGGATCTCTCCAGCGGGATAGGGCTTCGAGACCGCATACTTTTTTATTTTTTGTCCATATGACCGGCTGATAAAATACTTCTATATATTCATTTTCAATAGCAAAGTCAAGGTGATTTATTATGTACTGTTTGCGCTTTTGTTTCTCGTAAAGTGAATTATCATATATACAAAAATGCTTCTCGGCATTCATTTTGATGCTGTTGCAGGCAAAACGCGCATGGTCGATGGAGATGGATACTCCGACACCTTCCTCTGCCTTGTATGCACCAACCTTTAAATCAAGAAATGCTTCACCCTGGTGTTCGTGGAGCCAGTTGGCAAGAGCTTCGGTCTTTTCGTGCGCATTTGTTTCGGAGGTAAGAACGATGAAATGATCATCCGAATACCTTGCGTAAGCACTTCCTTCATATAATACTGAAAGCTCACCGGCTATATCGCGAAGCAGATTATTGCCCTCCTCAAAGCCGTATTGCTCATTGTAGGTTTTGAAATGCTCTATATCATAGTATAAGAAATATAAATCCTGTCCCTTTTCAAAAGCTTCCTTTAACATCTGCTTTGCGGTTTTACCGAACTGCCTCATATTGGCTATGCCGGTTAATTCGTCGCGTCTTGAAACACGCTCCAGATGTGAGTTGCTTTCTTCGAGCTTTTCAATTGTGATGTGGAGATCGGTATTTGCTTTTTCAAGCTTTGCATCCTTCCTTGCTTCTGACATACGCTGGTGGTACATACTTATACTTATCATAAGACATGCCATCCAGGTTGTAAAAAGATTGATGTCGGTAGCTACTGTTGCAGGTACTTCATTGGAGCATATACGATAAAAAATAAGAAATGTAGCGGATAGAACCATAAAAGATATGATAGGGCGCCAAACCAAAAGACAACAGGAAAATAGAATCATTGTTATGAAGCTTAAAATCTGTTCGCCCTTTATGTAATCAAGATATGAAACATACATACCAAAATATATGCAGATAGCAGAATAAACAGCAAGAATAATCAAATTTGTGCTGTGTGAAAGACGTTTACCCTTCAGATAGCGGGTTGCATGTACAAGCATAAATATAGCCGCTGAAAGAAGAATAACATAAGAACGAAGATGAGTGATAATCCATCGGGTAGTTCTCGGTTCACTGTCAAAAAGCACTATGGTAACTATACGTTCAATCATCCAAAGCTCGACAAACACAATAAAAACAGACATATAGATAACTGCCTTCATATTGGCAAGCTCCATATGGCTTTTTGTGTATGAATCATGTTTGTTAAGCCCAAGGCTGTATTTTATTTTATCACCCATTGAAACACTCCGAAATATCTCGTGATTGTTTTATTTAGTAACAACTCGTCGCCGCTTATTTTTTGCTTACACTCGCTATTTTAACATATAATTAAAGAAATAAGAAGTGATTTATATATAATTAATGCTATATTTTTATTAAAAAGAAATTTGACCTAAGTTTAATAAATATATTATTGAAATATCATCACATAAAGTATTATAATAAGATTTGTTGAGTTAAAGAGTTCGACCTTATGATTAATAAAAATAATATAAAAGGGTGAGGAAAACACAAATGATAGATTTATCAAATTATCCTAATTTAACTAATCTTGCAAACAGTCTTGGCGGAGTAAGAAAGGCGGCACTTAATAAAAAGCTCTTGGAAAGATCTGAGGAAAGCTGGAGAACCATAACTCAGGAAGAGGTTGTGAGCCTTGAACAGCAGGTGCCTTATGCAAAGAAGATTATGAATGCGTATGTTACACCGACCGCAATTCTTTATATGAACAATCATGCTTTATTTGTTATACCTACGAGAAATCTCATATGGGTATACGGAAGTGTAACAACCATGCGTATGAATTTTATACCATACAGCAAGCAGCATAGTCTTTTGGCACTTTCAAGAGATGGTGAATATCACAATTTAGGTTTGGCAACCACAGGTGGATTTTCAAAGAAACGTCCATGTGATGCGGCTATTACAGAGCTTCAGCAGGTAATTGCACCTTCAAAGCCGGGAATTATCTTCGGTTATTCGGATCAGGTTGCAAATGCGGTGAAAAGCAATTTTGCAGGTGTGGTTCAATCGGTAGATGCAAGAAACAACGGACAGATGATGTAGTATTTATATGAACTTA
>CALGGL010000222.1 GCA_937915975.1 uncultured Lachnospiraceae bacterium
CCAATCCCCAATCCCCAATCCCCAATCCCCAATCCCCAATCCCCAAAAAATGTTATTTTTATGGATGTTAATAAAAAATTAAATTTTTTAAATTTAAAAAAAAAATAAAAAAATTATCATAAATCAACAAAATTATAGAATTAATCAAAGTTCAATTAAAGATAAGAAAGAACATTTAAAATAATAAAATTATTTAATAATATACTCTATTTGCTTCCTTCATTTTTGAGATCTTTTTGAGATTGTTACAATTCCTTTTCCTTCTTAGCAATTGAAACTATTTTTTGGTCAAACATTGAAATCTTTTGGTCAAACAATGAAATTTTCTGGTCCAAAATAGCTTCCTTTTTTTTCACTTCTAATACTTTCTTCACTAATTGTTCATTCTCAGCCACTAATTGTTTATTCTTAGCCACTAATTGTTTATTCTCAGCCACTAATTGTAAATTCTTAGCCACTAATTGTTCATTCTCAGCCACTAATTGTAAATTCTTAGCCACTAATTGTTCATTCTCAGCCACTAATTGTAAATTCTTAGAAGATAAATAAAAATTCCTGTCTGATAATGTTTTATTTCTAGTGACAAATTCTTCAGCTTTCTTTACCAATTCTGAATAAGTAAATGAAGTTTTTTCAGGTTCTTCTTCTTTCTCTTTTGGTAATTTGTCTGATTCTATTACCATATCTAATGCTTGATTATTAACAGAGTTAACAGATTTTAAAAATGGATTTTCTTCTTGAACTTGAGCTATTAAAGCTTCCTTCTTTTCTTCATCAGATAGTATTTCATCAAGAATTTTCGTGTTATCTTTGGGAATATTATCATCCATTGTTATATTTATATTATTGTTTGCGGAACTGATACTATAATTAAAGGAATATGTTTTTTTTTCCTTTTCGCAACTTTGGTCATCAAAATAAATACTTTGATTTTTTGAGTTGACATTATTCTTTGGATTTTGGCTCATATTGTTATATTTAAATTCATAATAAAGATTTTCACTATATAAAAAATTTTTTGTCTATTTTCGATTTAAATTTAATTAGAAAAAAAATACATTTGTTTTTTATTCTTATGAAAATATATAATTTTTATTTTTATATATTCAAAAACAAAATAATTTTTTAATTATTTTAATAATTTAATAGTTATAAAAAGAATATATCATTTTTGCAATAAATAATCCCTCAATTTTATTATTTTAAAATTAGTATTATTGATGAGAAATGTACCTGTTTTATATAAAGAAAAAAGAAAAAGAGAAAAACACAAATATATTAATAATATTTATTAATATATATTTAATATTGCAACTATGAATAATTAGAATAATATAATAAATAAAAATTTATTTGGAAAATAAACTTTCCATGGTATCTAATTTTTTAATAATAGCATCTTGTATACTTTTTAATCTTCTATTCTCATTTTCTAAATTATTACTTTTGACTCTTAATTCATTTATTTTTTTCTCATAATCATCAATTAAATCTGATTTTACTTCATCGAATCTTTCTTTATAATCTTCAAATTGTTGTTTTAAATTATTTATATATTCATCTCCTTTTTTATCTTGTAAAGCTTTAATATTATCAAATTTCATTTTTAAATCAAATATTTCAATTTTATTATCTTTTATTTCATTTTCTAATTTTTTATTCTTTTCTAAAACAATTTCATATTGTTCATGAATTTTTTCATTTCTTTGTCTTTCAATTTTTTCGAATTCTTTCAAAAAGAAATCGTTACTTTCTTTCATTTGCTTATAATATATGGTATAATCTCTATTACCTATTTCATCCAAAGTTTTTTTTTGTTTATTAAAATTATCTTCTAATTCTTTATATTTCTTTTCTAAAACTTCTTTCTCTTTTGTTAAACTTTTTATTTTATTTTGTAATTCTTCATAACTATCTTCTAAAATTTTTCTTATTAAAATAGCATTTTCAAGAACATCATTAACTTCATTTTTTAATACTATTTTAACTTTATCAGCTAAATTCGATTTTATTTGTAATTTTTTATTAATTAATTCTAATAAAGGATCAAATATATGCATATTATATATATAAAATAATTCCCTTATTTTTTCAAATATTTCTTTAAAAAATTCTTCTTCTTCATAATCAAAGTTCAAAAAATCACTAAATTTCCTCATTTCATTTATTTTTTTTCTTACATCTTTAACAATTTCAATAGATATTTCTTTCTCACTGGACATTTTTGAACTATCATCAACACTTCTCAAAGAAGAATAATATTTAGTTTTGGCCTGTTTTGATTCATATATTGTTTTTCCTTCTTCTTTGGATTCTTCCTCTTCATTTATTATTATTTCTGAATTTTGAGAATTCTTTTTTGATAGTGGTAAAAGACCTTAATTTAAATTTTCATTTTCATTTTGATTTATTGGAAAACTTGAACTTATTAAAGATTGAAGAGAATTATTACTCAAATTTATATCATTATTATTAATATTATTATCTGAATTGATTAAAACATCTAAAAGATATTTAATATTTACTATTTGCGATAAATTAGTTTTGTAATTTTTTGAAAATTTAGTTTTTGAATCGAAATTTTGTATATTTATTAAAAAAAATAAATCGTCTAATTTTTCTAATAATAATTTAAGTGTATAATTCTCTAAAGCAATTTCACTTATTAATAAATCTTTATCATCATTAATATTATATTCTTGAAATAAGTTATTTATATTTAAAGATTTGACTCTGATAGAAGCCATTGCGTCTTTTGTATCTATTTCTAAATTTTTTTTTATCGAATTTATTTTTTTATTAAAGTCTTTATTATATAATAAAAGATTTTCTCTTTCTTGAGAAAAGAATATTAAAATTTGTTTTATTTTGTTTAAATAGGAATCTATTTGAAAAATATCTGATTTAAATATACTTTGATTTGTTGAATTGAAATCTGATGAAGTAATAAAGGATGGTTTATTCGTATTATTAAAGCCACTATTTATTTCAATATGAGAAAATAATTTTTTATTATTAGCTTTGGCTCTTTTTTGTTTGAAAAAATCCATTGTCGTTTTTACATTTGTGTTTGATTTTTTATTTTCCATTATTTATTTTATAAACGCCTGTTTTTTTACTTCTATTACTTCCTGTAACTTGACCTAAAACAAATTTTCCTTTAAAATTTAGATTATATAAATCACTTAAATCCTTATATACAATAATACTTGCTTCGGTATTTACAGCTTCTCCAATCCTGTATCTTCTTATAACCGCTTTTAGCCTTGACATAAGCTCCTTTACATGAAACGGCTTTGTTATATAGTCATCCGCACCAAGGTCAAGTCCCTGAACAATATTTATCTCATCGGACATTGCAGTTAAAAATATAACAGGGACTTCACTTCCCTTTTCCCTTAAAACTTTCAGTAAATCAAATCCGTTTCCATCCGGAAACATAACATCAAATACACATACGAGATTATTTTCATTATCGGAAATTTTAGATATATATGCTTTTCCCTCATTAAAAGTAGAGATATGAGTCACCTCATATCCCTCGCTTTTTAATGAATATTCAATTCCCATTGCCAAAGAGGCGTCATCCTCAAGTAATAAAATTCTTACAGGCATCATTTTGTCCTTGTCAATCTTCTGTAAACTATCTTCAGTTCTTTCTCATCTATATCATAATATACTGCCTTAATTATATCATACGGAATATCATATTTGACAAGAAGCTCGATTCTGTCAAATTCTTCCTTAAGCTTCTGACTTTCAAGATGAGCCAGGACCTTATTTTTAAGAATATTCTTATCGACTCTGTTCAAAGTTCCCCATACATAGTTAAAGGAAAGGTCGTCCGGAGTTTCTGAAAAGTCCTGATCCTGAATCTTAAGATTAACCTTTTTCTTCTTTCTGGTTATTCCATACTGTCTGTAAAGTTCTATATCCACCTCTCCCTCATCGGCAGCGCTATTATTACCGTTACTGAGTGAAAGCGGTGTTTCCTCACGATATGTATATACTGACTTTACATATCCGAGAACCTCCTTGATTTTTTCCTCATCAAGATCCTCTGTAGCAGCTATTCCATAGCAGTCATAACTCTTATATCTGATTGAAAGATATCCCTCAGGCAAAAGCTTTGCCGTGAAATCTCCATCAACAATTGTCTTTAAAGCACAATCCTTTTCAAGCATTACTGTACCTCCACAAACCATACATTAGTAAAAATTTTAACATATATACAAGGTTTGTCAAGATTACACTTTCATAGATTTGTAAATATTTATTTTTTCTTTCTTATCATTGAATTTCCGAGTAATCTGCTGTTTTTTATCGTGCCTTTTTCATATGCGGACATAATTGAAGATATATTTGCATTCCTTCCGCTGATAATATTTTTACTTAAGCTTTTCCTGTTCGCAAGACCTCTTTGGCTGTTTAATCCCAGCATACGGTTCAAATAATTATTACGGCTGTTTAACATGGAATTTATATTGTTAAATCCGTTATTTGTTGTCCTTGCCACACTTTCACCGAGATGCTCACCAATTGAAGCACCAAAGGTTTCGACAGCCGATATACCGTCTGTTCCCATTCCGTTGTAAGGAATCTTTACAGCAAAATCTTCTTTGAAATACCCAAGAACCCACGCTTCATACTCAGGATCAGCTTTCATTGTTTCCCAACCCTCTTCGGATATATTAACTGTTACATCATCATGAAGCTGACTTATATCCCGTGGAAGCTTATTAATTGTATCCATAATGTATTCCTTGTATTCATCCATAGTCATATCCTGATTGGATTTTTCCGGAGGGTAATTTTTCTTAACAGTTTTACCCTGCGCTAACATTCTCCTGACATTATAAGCTTCTTTAGGGTTTTTCCTTATAAACTCCTGAACTCCTCCTGTTTTAACTTTATCGGATAATGTTTTTGACGAATTATTAACCTTTGAGGATGGCTTAGTAGTGTTAAACTTGATTATTGACTTCTCATTATCAAAAAGAGCACTGCTTTTGTCTGTCTGCTTGCTTTGTGAAGTCTTAGTCTTTGAAACTGTTTTTTGTGCTTTGGCATTGCCGAAATTACCTCTTGCATAACTGTTGTAGTAGTTGTTAAGCATATTGTTATAAATCATATTGCTCATAGTTCTTTCTCCTTTCATTCTCATAAAAAAATCCGGTAAACTAAAGCTTACACATTGTATTTCGACTTATAATTTTTATATACATTAAAAATGTTGCAGAAAGGAAAAAATTATGTGTAAATATAAACACCGTTGCATTTTAAAGAAAAACACATCCAAACATAAAATGAATATAATAAAGAAAATACATGTGCTGATTCAGGTATATTTATGTGTGGAATTGCAGGTTTTTTTAATCCTAAGATAGATTTTTCTGACAATCTAAAGAGTAATATAAATATACTTAATAATATGATTAATACAATGAAAATGCGTGGACCGGATGAAGACGGATATTCTATAATAAAGCACTGCTGCTTTGCTCATACAAGATTATCAATTATAGATTTATCTGACGGTAAGCAACCTATGAAGATTGTTAATCAGGGACAGAATTACCATATAGTTTTTAATGGTGAAATTTACAATCATCCTGAAATCAAGGATGAACTTATAAGTCTTGGTTACGTTTTTAAAACAAAATCAGATACTGAAATCATTGCCAAAGCATTTATTCACTGGGGTGCAGGCTTTGTTAAACGGCTAAATGGTATATTTGCCATTGCAATATATGACGAAACAAGAAATATGCTCTATCTTTTCAGGGATCATTTTGGAATAAAGCCACTTTATTATACAAGAATCGGCGATACAACCATTTTTGCTTCCAGAATTGATACTCTTTTTGAATATCCGCGGATTCGTCCGGCTCTTGATATAAGCGGTTTTAATGAAATATTTACTATAGGTCCGGCTAAAACCTATGGACACGGTGTATTCACCAATATAAATGAGGTTCTTCCGGGAGAATATATAGTTATTTCACCCGAATCCTTTAATAAAAAAATGTATTATAAAATTGAAAGTCATCCACATACCGACAGCTATGAAGAAACCGTTGAAAAAACCGCTTATCTTTTAGAAGACAGTATAAGGAGGCAAATGATTTCCGATGTACCGATATGTACATTTTTATCCGGAGGAATCGATTCCTCTCTTGTAACATCTGTTTGTGCAAAATACCTTAATAAAGGCGAGGTTTTAACAACATATTCCTTTGATTTTGAGGATAATGATAAGCATTTTCAGTCAAACAGCTTTCAACCTACACAAGACAGACCGTATGTAGATATAATGAAGAATTACCTTCATTCAGACCACATATATCTTTCATGTAAATATGAGACGCTTGCCGACCTGCTTTATCCATCTGTTGATTCAAGATGCCTGCCTACTATGGCTGATGTTGACTCATCCTTACTTTACTTTTGCAGTGAGGTGGCTAAAAACCATAAAGTCGCCCTCACAGGTGAATGTGCTGATGAAATTTTCGGCGGTTATCCTTGGTTCCATAAGGAGGAAATGATTAAAGCAAATACTTTTCCTTGGATGAGTGACATTTCATTCAGAAAATCCCTGCTTAATCCGGAGTTTGCGGCAGTTCTTCATATGGAACAATATATTGCTAATGCATATGAAAAATCAATTTCCGAAATAGATATAATTCCATCGGAAAATGAACTTGAAACAAGCAGAAGACGCATCTCTTATCTGAACATCAGATGGTTTATGCAAACCTTGCTTGATCGTATGGACAGAACATCTATGCATAACGGACTTGAAGCAAGAGTACCGTTTGCCGACCATCGAATCGTTGACTATGTATTTAACATACCTTGGGAAATGAAAGCAAAGGATGGTATTCCTAAGAATTTGCTGCGACAGGCATCTAAAGGACTTTTACCTGACGAGGTTTTAAACAGACCTAAAAATCCGTATCCAAAAACCTATCATCCTAAGTATGAGGAAATACTTGTGGAACGACTTAAAGAGGTTATAAATGATACCGCCTCTCCTCTTCGTTCATATCTGAATCTTACGGCAGTAAACAAATTTCTTGATTCGCCTAAGGAATACGGAAAGCCTTGGTACGGTCAGCTTATGGCAGGACCTCAGATGGTGGCATATCTTCTTCAAATAGATTATTGGATGAGAAAATACAGTCTTTCACTATAGATAACAAAAAGACAGCCGGTTAACCGGCTGTCTTTTTGTTGTCTATTTGTGAAATTTCTTTTTTGCCTCATAAAGCTTTTTATCTGCATTTTCTATAAGCTCCTTAAGAGGTATTTTTTTATCTGCTCTTGCAATTCCGATACTTACGGAAAGCTCATACGGAACCTTTGCCATATCATTTAATTCTTTTAGTTTTATGGCTATAACCGATTTAAGCTTTTTAACTTCGCTCTCATTTTCGGCGCTGAGAAGTATCACAAACTCATCCCCACCGTATCTTGTAATGTTTGCACGCTTACTTAG
>CALGGL010000223.1 GCA_937915975.1 uncultured Lachnospiraceae bacterium
AGGTCTGAATAACTCCTTATCCTTCTTAGAATAAGTACCGTCTATAAGCTGGTCGAGAACCTTCTTAAGATCAGGGTTAGAGTTATAGATGTCAAGCGGATGATAACCACCCTCACGCTCATATCTCATAACCTCTTCTGCTGATAAACCGAAGATAAATGCATTATCCTCGCCAACCTCTTCAACTATCTCAACATTAGCTCCGTCCATAGTACCGAGAGTTGGTGCACCATTTAACATAAACTTCATGTTACCTGTACCTGAAGCCTCTCTTGAAGCTGTTGAAATCTGCTCTGAAACATCAGCTGCTGCAAATATAATCTCACCATTTGAAACTCTGTAGTTCTCGATAAATACAACCTTAATCTTTCCGTTGATATCCTTATCATTATTGATAACATCAGCAACGGAATTGATAAGCTTGATAGTAAGCTTGGCTGTCTTGTAACCTGCTGCCGCCTTTGCACCGAAGATAAATGTTGTAGGCTCAAAGTCCATCTTCGGATTAGCCTTTAACTGATTGTAAAGGTACATAATATGAAGGATGTTAAGCTGCTGCCTCTTATACTCATGAAGTCTCTTAACCTGAACATCGAAGATAGAATTAGGATCTACTTCAATTCCGTTATGCTCCTTGATGTACTCTGCAAGACGAACCTTATTCTTATACTTAATATCCATGAATTCTTTCTGTGACTTCTTCTCGGTTGCACACTTCTTGATCTTTGAAATCTGGCTTAAGTCAGTAATCCAACCGTCACCGATTTTCTTTGTTACCCAATCTGCAAGAAGCGGATTACCATGGAGAAGGAATCTTCTTTGAGTGATACCGTTAGTCTTATTGTTAAACTGCTCAGGTCTCATCTCATAGAAATCCTTAAGCTCTCTCTTCTTAAGAATCTCAGTATGAAGCTTGGCAACACCGTTTACGGAATAACTTCCTGCGATTGCAAGGTGAGCCATCTTAACCTGACCGTCATAAAGAATAGCCATGCTCTTAATCTTATCCTCATTTCCCGGATACTTAGAGGCGATAAGCTCCATATATCTTCTGTTAATCTCATCAACTATCTGATAGATTCTCGGAAGAAGTCTCTGGAATAAGTCGATAGGCCACTTTTCAAGAGCTTCAGCCATAATTGTATGGTTAGTATAAGCACAGGTTCTGCAAGTGATATCCCATGCCTCATCCCACTCAAGTCCTTCCTCATCAACAAGGATTCTCATAAGCTCTGCAACCGCTACAGTCGGATGAGTATCATTCATCTGGAAGGTAACCTTCTCAGGAAGCTTTCTGATATCATCATTGTTCTCCTTAAACTTAAGGATTGCTCTTTGAACTGAAGCTGAGATGAAGAAATACTGCTGCTTTAATCTAAGTTCCTTACCTGAATAGTGATTATCGTTAGGATAAAGAACCTCAACAAGAGTTCTTGCAAGGTTAGCCTCTTCAACTGCCTTCTGGTATTCACCTTTATCAAATGAATCAAGGTTGAATTCCTGAGCTGCTTCTGCATCCCAGATTCTAAGTGTATTTACAACATTGTTACCATATCCGATTACAGGCATATCATATGGAATAGCACGAATCAACTGATATCCGTCCTGGATATAAACATTCTTACCATCCCGGTTTTCAACACGTACATATCCGCCAAACTTGATATCTACCGCATACTCTGAACGTTTAATCTCAAATGGGTTTCCTTCCTTAAGCCAGTCATCCGGCTTTTCTATCTGATATCCGTCCTCAATTGCCTGCTTAAACATACCGTAACGGTATCTGATACCGCATCCGTATGCAGGATAATTAAGAGTAGCAAGGGAATCAAGGAAACATGCTGCAAGACGTCCAAGACCACCGTTACCGAGTGCTGCATCCGGCTCCTCATCCTCTATACAGTTAAGATCAAATCCAAGCTCATCCAAAGCTTCCTTAACCTGATTGTAGTAAGTAAGATTGATAAGATTGTTACCAAGAGCTCTACCCATTAAAAACTCCATAGACATATAATAAACTGTCTTAACATTCTTCTTCTCATATTCCTTCTGGGTAGCTATCCATCTGTCTATAATGTCTCCTTTAATTGCATATGATACTGCCTGGAAGATCATCTGAGGTGTCGCCTCATCTATAGTCTTTCTATAGAGTATTCTAACATTGTTAATAACCTCTCTCTTAAATCCTTCCTTGTCAAATTCCGCTATCTTTTTACTTGCTGCCATACTTTCCTCCTTTTATTTCATAACCTCGACACCAAGGTTAACTTTTTCTCCGTTTATGCTCCAGTCCTTAACAAATCCGTCTGTCTTTCCAAATGCGAATTCATTTGCAAGAACTACATTCTTTATAGCCTCTTCATTATTCTTAATAATGTCAGCTATCTTGTCATTACCTTCAACATAAAGTCTTATCTTGTCGGTAACATCAAAGTCCGCATCCTTACGCATAGTCTGAACCTTGGAAATGATTTCTCTTACAAAGCCTTCTTCTATAAGCTTTGGTGTAAGAGTAGTATCAAGTACGACTGTTACATAATTATCACCATCAGTTACATAGCCGTCCATCTGAGCAATGTCGATGAGTAAGTCCTCTTCGGCAAGCGAAACCTCTGTTCCGTTAACATCAAACTTAATTGCTCCGTTTTCTCTAAGCTCTTCCATAGCGGCATTTCCGTCTATGTTTGAAAGGTATTCTCTGATTCCTCCAAGCTGCTTACCGTACTTCGGACCTACAGTCTTAAGCTGTGGCTTAAAGGTATAGCTTGAAAATTCAGATACATCCTCTTTAAACTCGGCATTCTTAACATTGAGCTCTTCCTTGATAATGTCTACAAAGTAGCTTGAAAGCTCCTTTTTTGCCTTTATATACATATTGCCTATCGGCTGACGACTCTTGATATTGGCGGTATTTCTGGCTGCACGTCCAAATACTACAACCTTAAGTACCTCATCCATGCTTGCTTCAAGCTCTTCATCTATGAACTCCTCATTTACTGCAGGGAAGTCACAAAGATGAATTGACATCGGAGCAGTCTTATCAAAGTTTACTACGAGGTTTTGATAAATGTCCTCTGTAATAAACGGTACCATAGGAGCTGCTGCCTTACAAAGGGTAACAAGTGCAGTATAAAGTGTCATATAAGCGTTTATCTTATCCTGTGGCATATCCTTTGCCCAGTAACGCTCACGACAACGTCTTACATACCAGTTACTTAAATCATCAACAAACTCCGAAAGTGCCTTTGTTGCCTCCGGTATCTTGTAAGCACCCAGGCTCTCATCAACTATCTTAACCATAGTGTTAAGCTTTGATAAAAGCCACTTATCCATAACGGAAAGCTTGTCGTATTCTAATTTATATTCAGTTGGATTAAACTGATCAATCTCAGCATAAAGTACATAGAAAGCATAGGTATTCCAAAGAGTTCCCATAAACTTTCTCTGACCTTCAACAATTGCATCCTCATGGAATCTGTTAGGAAGCCATGGAGCCGAATTGCTGTAGAAATACCATCTGATGGCATCTGCACCGTATTTATTAAGCGCTTCCATAGGGTCAACAGCATTTCCCTTTGACTTGGACATCTTATTTCCGTCCTTATCAAGCACGTGTCCCAAAACAATTACATTCTTGTAAGGTGCCTTGTCAAATAAAAGTGTCGATATCGCCATAAGGGAATAGAACCATCCTCTGGTCTGGTCAACTGCCTCGCTGATAAAGTCAGCAGGGAAATTATCATCAAATATTTCCTTATTTTCAAATGGATAGTGCCACTGTGCAAATGGCATCGCACCTGAATCAAACCAGCAGTCGATAACCTCAGGAACTCTCTTCATCTCCTTGCCGCAATCAGGACAAGTAATGGTTACATCATCTATATACGGACGGTGAAGCTCTATATCGGGAGGGCAGTTTTTGCTCATGGACTTAAGCTCTTCCCTTGAGCCTATGGCATGTCTCTTACCGCACTCACACTCCCAGATATTAAGCGGAGTTCCCCAGTAACGGTTACGTGAAAGTCCCCAGTCCTGAACATTTTCAAGCCATGCTCCGAAACGTCCCTTACCGATTCCCTCAGGTATCCAGTTAACGGTATTATTATTCTTAACCAGCTTATCCCTAACCTTGGTCATCTCGATGAACCAGGTATCTCTTGCATAGTAGATAAGCGGTGTATCACATCTCCAGCAGAATGGATAATCATGCTCAAACTTAGGAGCGTCAAATAAAAGTCCTGCCTTTTCAAGATCCATAAGGATAGGCTTATCTGCATCCTTAACAAACATTCCTGCGTAAGGAGTATTTTCAGTCATCTCACCCTTGCCGTTTACAAGCTGTACAAAAGGAAGCTTATATTTTCTTCCCACCTGTGCATCGTCCTCACCAAATGCAGGTGCGATATGAACGATACCGGTACCGTCTGACATGGTTACATAGGAATCGCAGGTTACGAAATGACCTTTTTCCTTACCCTCTACTGCCTTAGCAGTACATTCAAATAACGGCTCATATTCTTTTCTTTCAAGGTCTGTTCCCTTGTAGGTCTCAAGAATTTCATAAGCAGGCTTACCTTCCTCGGCAAGCTTACCGAGAACGGATTCAAGAAGTGCCTCTGCCATATAATATGTGTAACCGTCAGCAGCCTTAACCTTGCAGTAGCTCTCATCAGGATTCACGCAAAGTGCAACGTTAGAAGGAAGAGTCCAAGGAGTAGTTGTCCATGCAAGGAAATATGCATCTTCGCCGACACATTTAAATCTTACAACTGCCGAACGCTCCTTAACTGCCTTATAGCCCTGAGCCACCTCGTGTGATGAAAGAGGTGTACCGCATCGTGGGCAGTACGGAACAATCTTAAAGCCTTTATACAAAAGACCGTCATCCCAAATCTTCTTAAGTGCCCACCACTCTGACTCTATATAATTGTCATGATATGTTACATAAGGGTCATCCATATCGGCCCAAAAGCCGACCTTGCCGGAGAATTCCTCCCACATACCCTTATACTTCCATACAGACTCCTTACATTTTCTTATAAACGGATCAAGACCGTATGCTTCTATCTGTTCCTTACCGTCTATACCAAGCTCTTTTTCTATCTCAAGCTCAACAGGAAGACCGTGAGTATCCCAGCCTGCCTTTCTAATTATCTTATGGCCCTTCATGGTCTGGTATCTCGGAATCATATCCTTGATAACACGGGTAAGCACGTGTCCTATATGAGGCTTACCGTTTGCTGTTGGAGGTCCGTCATAAAATGTATATGTCGGAAGATCCTTCTTCTCGTCAATACTCTTTTCAAATACCTTATTCTCTTTCCAGAAATCAAGTACCTTTTGTTCATGTTCAACAAAGTTTAGTTTATTGGAAACTTTCTCGTACATCTTCATTATCCTTTCATAAATATTGTGCGAAAACGCACTCCACCAAGTTTTTAGTATACATTATAAAGCCTTGTATTGTCAACAAAATAGGCGAATTCCTTATATCTTTGGTGTTTTATTATTGCTACTTGGTAGATTTTAAAGTATAATATATGAAGATTGCACAAAAAAGGAGATAAATTTATGATTGATTTTAAGGTTGGAATAATCGGTGCCGGAAAAATAGCAGGTACGGTTGCTGATACTCTTAATAAATTAGATGCATTTTGTCCTTATGCCATTGCATCAAGAGATATAAATAAGGCAAATGAATTCGGTGATAAGTATAATATCGAAAAAAGATACGGCTCTTACGAGGAGCTTGTTGCCGATCCCGAGGTAGAGCTTGTCTATATTGCAACTCCTCATTCCCATCATGCCGAGCAGGCTAAAATGTGTATAAATGCCGGCAAGCCGGTACTTGTTGAAAAAGCATTTACCTGTGATATGGAAAGTGCCATGGAGGTAATGAAGCTTTCCGAGGATAAAAATGTTTTTTGCGGAGAAGCTATGTGGATAAGATTTTTGCCTATGTATGTAAGATTACTTGATATACTGGAAAAGGGCACTATCGGTAAAATAAATACCATAACCTGCAGTCTCGGCTATGACTTAAGAACCAAGGAAAGAGTCACTAAGCCCGAGCTTGGCGGTGGTGCACTTTTGGATCTTGGAGTCTATCCTATAAATCTGTTTACCATGATTTACAACGCACCGCCTGCATCTATCGGAACAAGCTGTGTAAGACTTGACACAGGAGTTGATGCTCAAGAGGTTCTTCAGTTTAATTACAAGCAGGGCGGCTCTGCCCACGCTTTTGTAACCATGATGTTTAATGCCGATAATAACGCAATAATATACGGAGACAAGGGCTATATCGAAGTTAAAAACATTAACAACCCTGAGGAAATCATCGTACATGATCATACGAAGGCTATAGCAAGCATAAAGGTCCCGGAAAAGCAAATTAGCGGCTACGAATACGAATTCATTGCCGCAAGAGACGCCATTATAACCGGAAAGTTTGAAACACCGCTTATGCCGCACAGAGATACCATCAACATTATGACTCTTATGGACAGCCTGCGAAAGAACTGGAAGCTTAAATAAAAATGTCAGGGGATATCCCCTGACATTTTTAAAGCTCATCCACGCTGACCTGACCGGGTGCAGATGCTTTATCAATTATTGCAAAGGTTAAATAACTTCCATATTTATAACCTTCAATACGTGTTCTTCGTCCCAATTCACCCATAGATATTCCGACAACCTTAACATCAGAATATTTTTCATATGTTATTGAAACTGCCTCCAGAAGATTATTTACATCCTGCTCGCTATGCGGCATAACCGCAAGCTTTATTATGTCTGCACCTCTTTTATACATACCCTTGTATCTTTCGAGCATCTCATCCAATGTCAGAGTCTTATCAAAATCATGGGAGGATAAGACCACATCAATCTTATTTTTATTTGCAGCCTTTATTACTTTTTCAGCCGATGCATTATCCGAAAAGTATTCAACATCAACCATATCAGCCAAAACATTTTCAACAACAAACAGGTTTATCTCATTTATGGATGGTGCTATAAAGTCAAGCTTTTCTCCGCCTTCTTTATCACTCCTTATGGTAAATAACAGCTTTATTCCCGCATTTTTAAGACGGGTATGTATATCGCATAACAAGTGCTTAAGTTTGTCACAATCCTCCAAAGCTCTATAGTGGTCTGCTCTGAATTCTGCTATATCTATCTTACAATTCTTTGATTTTTCTATTATTTTTTCAGTCTGCTTAATTGCATCGACATCGCCATCGGCAACAACAGGGACACATATTAATGCTCGCTTTAATTTTTCAGACATATAATCTACTCCTATGAATTACATCTATAAATCGAGTAGGGAAGATGGAATCGCCCCCTACTCGTGCGCGAGCTGCCGGTCAGCTTTAGCTGACATATTCCTTTCGGCGGCTCTGTGCATATTAAAATAAGGATGCTTACGTTTATCAATCGTAAACATCCTTATTTTATACTTAAATTGCAATAATATCAATGATATTTTATTCAATTACACTATAGTAAGCAGATGATACTACATTAGCAAGCTCCTCAGGTGAAGCATTAAATCTTGCTGCTTCTGGGTAAAGATATATATCTGCCACAAGATAGAGTCCTTCATCTACCTGTCTTACAAATTCATATCTGCATACCTCAATTGTCCAGCCACTGTCTGAGGTCTCTATATAATGAACCTTTGAATAATAAACAACCGAATCTTCAAAATCCAATGCTGTTCCCAGCTCCTGTTCGATTATTTCATAGGTTGAGTAATCACTGTCCTCAGGAATATACATACTTTCGGCAACCGCTTGAGCAGTATCATACCATGTAGCAGTTTCGAGACTATAGTCAATTGAGATATTATAACTGTCACCACTGAAGTCTACCGAATACTGACTTGAATAAGCACATTCCAAATCATCTATGGTTCCGAGAATCTGTACCTTGTCACCATCATAGTTTTCAAGCGTCATATCTCCGACTTCATCATCGTCGTCATCATCGAAATCATCTATGTCATCATAATCATCTATATCTTCTATATCTTCTATATCCTCTATATCATCCATACCTAAATCTCCGGCAACACCACCTATAATTTCCGAAAGAATAGGATTCTGTGACATCTTTGTCATCCACTCATTTATTGAGTACATATTTTCCGAAACAACGGTCATGAAATCATTCTGTGACATAGAGCATACGTCGTATACCTTTACTGAGCTGTCAATATCCGATGCCTGCTTATTGCCCAGATTCTCATTGAAGCTTACCGAACCCTTAAACATAGTTTCGGAATTGTACGTTACTTCAACATTGACATCTGCGCCCTTTTCGGTGTCTTTATCAACAACAACCGAATTAAAGCTTGCATCTATTGTCTGTCCCGATGCGGTTACGTTGATAGTTCCATTTGGATTACCTTCAAGATCCTTTATATCAAGCTTTGCGGATATCTGCTCACCCATCATGGAAATCGTAAGTGCTCCGGAAACCTCATCGCTGTCATAATCAAGCCAGAGATCATAGTTAACCATTCCGGCGCTGCTGCTGCATTCTACCTTAACTACCTTACCGTCGCTTACATAAACATTTGCAACAATGTCTCCTCCTAAAATAGTTGATAAGGCTGTTCTTATATCGGAAGTGCTCATACCGTAGTTTGATGCATATGATTCAAGAAGAGCTCCGGATGAATTTTCTACCGCATCAAGTATCTCATCCTTTGGAATGGTGACAACATATTTCTTAGCCTTTACGCTCTTGCCGTTAACACTGACAGTTTTCTTACCGTCCTTTTCTACTTCAACCTTATCCCAAAAATCATCAGCTACATCTTCGCTTTCATCAGCTACATCAGTAGGAATGTTGAAATAGTCAATATCTATATCTCCAACCTGACTTGCATCGATACCCATAGCCTGACCGAGTTCTGAATTTGCAAGCTTATTGGCAAAATCTTCATTAGGCAGCATAAAGTAACCTGCAATTAAATCAGGTGCGTAAATGTATGTATTTGTATCTGTTCCGATAAGCTCTAACTTAAGAACATCATCACCCGAAAGATTAAAATTAACATCTGTATTTACAAGCTTACTTGCAGGTGCATAAATCATATCAAAACTGAAATCCGCAGGAAGGCTCTGTCCCATATAATTTTCAATACTTGCACTGATCTTTATCTCTCCGCCTTCTTCGACCAGCTTCTTGTTAAAGTCCTTTGCATCATCCTTATCAGCGGATTCAAAAGTCTTTTCAAAGGCTTCCCTTACTCTTTCCTTAGGGGACTTAATAATCTTAGGAAGAAAGATTATTCCGCATACAACAAGCGCAACAACAGCAACGCAGGCTGTAATTATTCCCGCTATAGCTCCTCCGCTCAATGGCTTCTTTGGCTTTTTAGGCTTCTTTCCGCCTGTCTGTGCAGTATTTACAGGCTGATTGAACTGTGAATTACCGAAGTTATTTACAGGCTGTCCGCCAAACTGCTGCATATTCTGTTGATTTATCTGCGCAAACTGTGAGCTCATATCCGGAGAGACAGGCTGTGTCATTCCTGCTCCTACAGGTTGTGTCATCCCTGCATCCACAGGCTGGTTGAATCCCATGTTATTTACAGGCTGTGTCATCCCTGCATCCACAGGCTGGTTGAATCCCATGTTATTTACAGGCTGTG
>CALGGL010000224.1 GCA_937915975.1 uncultured Lachnospiraceae bacterium
ATAGCACTCACCATGCTCTTAAATTATTTCGGATATAACCTTGATAAAAATGAAATAATTGATAACTATCTTATATATTCTGATAATAATTACCTTATGGGCTATAAAGGAAGACCCGACTTATCACCCGGCGGTGGTTGTTATGCACCCGCTCTTACCAATACGGCAAACCGATTTCTTATCGAGAACAAAAGCTCATATACAGCTAAAAATATAACCGGAACAGCTCTAAGAGACCTATTTCCGTATATTGCAAAGGGATATCCCGTAATTGTATGGTCCACTATCGGTCTTAATCCCTGCAACAAAGCATCATATATATACAAATACGGTGACACTGATTACACCTGGGTTTATAACGAGCATTGTGTAGTCCTTACCGGATACAGCATTAATGATAATACCGTAACGGTATATGATTCAATTGACGGAGTAAAAACCTATGATATAGAAGAATTTCAGACAATCTACGATGATATGTGGCGAATGTCCATCGTTCTTGAGCCGAATCATAAAGAGGAATAACTTCCCCTAATTGCTATGAGGCTTTCTTAATTACTTCCATAAATTCATCCGGAGCAACCGCCTTAGAATAATACCAGCCCTGCATATAATGGCAGCCTATTTTTGCAAGATGATCCTTTTGCTCTTTTGTTTCAACACCTTCGGCAACTATCATATATTGAAGTGCATTAAGCATACGTATCGTATAATCAAGTGTAATACCTGCCTTAATGTTTTTAAAAGCATCCCAGACAATATATTTATCAATTTTAATTATATGGAAAGGCATATGATTGATATAGTCCAGATTGGAATATCCGGAACCGTAATCATCAAGAGATAAGGTTATACCGTAATCAACAATCTTTTTAATATTCTCATTAAATATATCAGAGCTTCCGACCATATTGGCAGTTTCAGTAATTTCAATATTAATCTGAGTCGGCTTTACATCATATTCTTCAAGAATACCTATTGCCTTTTTATAATAATCTGGCTGCTGAAGCTGAACCGGACTTATATTTACCTCTATATATTCTATGGAGCTTTCCGAAAGCTTATTATCACATATAAATTTACAAACGGAACGAAGCACCTGATCACCAAGTGCAATAATCAGACCATTTTTTTCCGCAATAGGAATAAATACCTCAGGAGATATCCATCCAAGCTTTTCATCATTTAATCTAACCAACGCCTCAGCGGAATTATACAGATTCTTTTCAACAGAAAAAATAGGCTGATAATAAACCATCAGTTCACCCCTGTCAATAGCAAGCTTGATGGCTTTTTCTATCTCTTTTTCGCTTCTCATCTTCGAAAGATCCAGTTCTCCGGCCAAGGATACGCCACCCTTATTGGACTTCTTTGTCATAGACATCGCATAATCCATAATTTCTATGAGATTTCCATAGTTGTCTGCATCCTTAGGACATTCAAAGCAGCAGATTGTTGCCGACATCATTACGGCAGCCTGTGATTCGCTGTACCACGGATGCTTTAAGCGAGCCTGAAGAGCTTCGGTTATGCTTTTTATATCTTCAAGGGATTTCTTATTACATATTGCCGCAAACTGATCCGAGCCGTATCCGAATACCACATCAACACCCTCAATGCCTCTCAAATAATTTCCAACCTGAACAAGAAGGCTGTCTCCTGTATCAACACCAAAGGTCTTATTGATATATTTGAAATCATCCATTGCAACAAGAACAATCGAAAAAAGCTTGTTCCTTTCCAAACGGTATTCCAGATAATCTCTCATACAATCCTTATTGTAAAGTTGTGTAAGATTATCAATATATAATGCAGGATTAAATATATAGTTATACAATGTAAGACATACTATTCCGAATCCGAAGCATAATATGGATACGGTGAATCTAAGCTGTACAACGAACATTATGGATGAAAATAAAATACTGGAAATAAGAATATAAACTCTTGATGCAGGAATCAGCTTTCTCTTTACAATAACAACCGCTATTCCCGTTATAACGGAAATTCCCGAAAGCAATGCATATAACGCACCGAGCTTTCCTACTGCATATTTTCTTCCGTAGAAATAAAAGCCCACCTTGGTAAAAGGAGTAGCAATATCGATAAGCATTGTCAAAAACAAGACAACAAGCAATATGCCTTTAAGAACCTTTTTATTTTTATCGGAAACATGCATATATTCAAACACGAAAAACGCATAGATAACAGAGATAAGGCATGCCATAAACGAATATGCCGCCATAACAACATTGAAACCAAACTCTCCTATGATTTCGTTCCTGTAAAGCAAAACTCCAACACTTTCTATTATTGTGCATGCCAATATTGATACATTAAATCTGAAGAAAAAAGCATAGCTGTTCAAAGGTATCTTCTTTTGATGAAAATACCATACCAGCATAAGTATACATATTACAATTGTGGCAAAATTATATTGCAAATTCCATTCCAGCATATTTTACCCCGCTTAAAACAATTCCCTTTGTTTTATTCAATCCAGACATTAAGATCAAGATCTAAATCATTACCGTCAAGTCTTCCCTCGCTTGTATACTGCCATGCGGTATAAAGATACGGGAAATCCGGCTGGTTTGAATAATGTGCAAGCCAGAGCTTATAGTTTCCGACTCTGCTCATATCCAGCTCCTGTACAAACCAGTTACGATTGGAATAAACCATAGGCTCGTAACCTGCCGCCTTAACCGTTTCACAAAAACCAACTATACTGTCGGTTCTTGAATCCACATCCAAATCCTTTGTCCTTGCATCATCCACCGGCATAATCTCGGTATCTATTATGACCGGTCCTTTTATATCATAGTCTTTTATTAAATTGAGTGTGTATGTTGCTTCCTCAACACCCTCATCATAATTAAGTGCCTGCGTGAAAAAATATACCCCTACATCAAGTCCCGCATCAAGAGCATTTTCGATATGACTCTCGAAGCAATCGTCGGTAACAATCGAGCCTGTTCCGTATCCTCTGTAACCGGCTCTTATGATTGCCATATCGACGCCTGCCGCCTTAACCGCCTCCCAGTCAATGTCTCTTTGATATGCCGAAACATCAACTGCGACATGGGAAATTCTTTTGGCTTCATCATCGTGATAATACATGAGGTTATTCGATTCTTCTATGAAAAAATTATCCACTTCATAATCATTTCTCGGAACCCCGCTTGCAATCTTATAGTACTCATAGTCCGGAGCCTCTCCTATAAGAACATAAGCAGCTCTCACATATTTCCAATAATTGTCCTGTATCATAGTTGATTCAATATCCGGCTCAAGTGTCCATTCACGTGACTCAACATCTGTTTCGACAAAAACCGGTTTATCTTTATTGAACTTTACATTTATCAATATAATAAGGGTGATAATGGCGATTACGACCAAAACGGTCAATATCTTCAAAAATCCCCTAAGCTTCTTATTCATTAATTGCTTATCTCCAAGTTTTCAATTATACGATTACTCTAACATATTAACCCGATTATAACAACCTAAAATTAATAATGATTATTATTTTTCTTCGGATTTATTATTATTTTTCCTATATAAATAAATAAAGCACCCCAGATTACCAATAATATAATATCCATAAAGCTTAAAGTTTCACTGACAAGAATCGGGAGAAGCTTTCCCGCCTTTTGCGGATAATACATGGTTATACATGACAAAGCATTATTAATAAAATGCATAATCATGCCGGGTATAATGCTCTTTGATTTGTATGCCACATAGCAGATAATCAAGCCAATAAAAGCAGTTACGAAAAATCTTACAATACTCATATGATATATACCAAATAAGCAGGCTGCTATTATCATAGCTGTTTTAGGCTTAAATTTATCTTCAAAAGCTGTGAAAATATAACCTCGAAACATCATCTCCTCGCAAATTGCCGGAACAAGTGCGACAACAATCAGGGTAGAAATTATATTATCTCCGAGAAGTGATGTCTGAAGCTCACTTGCTTCACCTGCACTTTCAGGAAATATTGTGCCGATTATTCCGCTGATAACAAGACCGAGAAGTATTGCCCCGGCTATCATCAAAATACCGCCGATAATATGCTCC
>CALGGL010000225.1 GCA_937915975.1 uncultured Lachnospiraceae bacterium
AATGCTCCCCGCTTGCTTTTTACGGAGGAAAACGCTAACTTGCAGCGTGCTAAAAAGATATATCCTTTTTTTGCTGCTCATTCTCCTGGCGCCGCCGGTACTGGGAAGGGATTCCGTCGAGTCCCGCCTGAAGGAACTGGACGCGGAATTGGAGAAGAAAGATTCTTACGACGCCCGCAAGGAGGAACGGATTGCGCAGCTCAGGGGCATGCTCCGCAGTGCGCTGGACTATCCGGACCGCTATCTGGTATCGAAAGAGCTTTTCGAGGAGTACAAGAGCTACAAATACGATTCCGCCTTTGCCTATGCCCGGAGGATGGGCGAACTCGCCGCCCGGATGGACCGGCCCGACAGCGAGGTGGAGGCCCGTTGCGCCCTCACGTTCTGCCTGATTTCGGCCGGCCTTTACAAAGAGGCGTTTGACCTGCTGGAAACCCCGGTCGAAGCAATCTCCCGGAAGGCGCTGCTGGAATACTATAAAATCCAGGTGAGGCTGAACTATTCGGCCCGCGGATATGCGGCGACCGAACCTTATCTGGACCAGTACGCCGCGGCAGGGGAGCGTTACAGCCGGAAGATCCTTGCGATGGTTCCGGAGAATTCGCCGCTCTGGCATGAGTATACGGCCAATCTCCTGATGGAGCAGGGCGAATTCGAGAAGAGCATTGCCGAATTCGGCCTCCTTCTTTCCGACGAGAACCTGGACCTTCATTCCCGGGCCATCTATTCCTCCTCCGTAGGGTGGATGCAGCAATGCCTCGGGCGGGAGGACGAAGCGCTGCTGTCGCTGTGCGAGTCGGCCATCTGCGACCTGAAATCTTCCACCAAGGAAACGACGGCCCTCAGGATGCTGGCGCAGTACCTTTCGGAGCGCGGGGAGGTGGACCGCCCCGTCCGCTATGTTCGGGCATCCTTCGACGATGCGAACTTCTACAATGCACGCCTGCGGAAACTGGAAGTGGGAGCCGTCCTTCCCATCGTGGAACGGAACCATTACGACGATCTTCAGCGGGAGCGGAATTTCCTGGCGACGGGCGTTGTCCTGGCCATCGTGCTGGTCCTGGCCGCCATTGCGGTGCTGTGGGTGTTCCGTCGCCAGAACCGCCGCCTGCACGAGGCCCGTGCAACGATTGAAGACCGGAACCGCCGGCTGGAGGAGGCCAACGCCCAGCTCGCCGAGGCCAACGAGATCAAGTCGGAGTATATCGGCAGTTCTTTCTACCTCAACGCTGAATTCATCGACAAGATGGCCCAGCTTTACAAGATGGTTGACCGGATGATCGTCACCCGGCAGTACGACGAGCTGCGCCGGTCCCTGAAGGAATCCACCATCGACAAGGAGCGGGACGAGATGTATGGGACCAAGTCCAAAACCCTGTGTTTAAGAATAAGTGAGTACCTTTGTACGAACGTTACAAAAGGTATTCAAATATGTCATCATTATCTATTCTTCAGGAGTTGGTAAGCTTGATGCTCCCACCCAGTATTCTTGATTATTTCGATGTAGTCCGTGTAGAAGAGCGTGCCATAGGCGAGAAAGAGCGGAAGGGGCTTGAGCGCGGCGAGGTGATTATCCATTTTGAAGAGCATAATGAGTTCCGGTCTCCGGAAGATGGCCATACATACCGTCCAAACGGGTTTTACGAGGCATCGAGGATAAATGACTTCCCGATGCGTGACAGGCGTGTAGCCCTTATTCTGCGTCGGAGGCGCTGGGTGGATGAACAGACTGGGAAGAGCGTCGGAAACAAGTACAACATCGTCACAGAAGGGACACGGCATACTGTTGAGTTTGCCGCTTTTTTAAAAGAGACATTTGGATACGTACCCGATCGCAGCTTCATCGCTTGAGAGGTACTACTATGTGGACGGCCATCTGCTTGAGCGTCAATACCGTGATTATCTGAGCGGATACTTCGATTGGGAAGAGCGTCCTCACGCCGGCGAATGGCTGGTGTTTCCGGAGAATGTGGGGCCGAATATGAGCATAGACGAGACCTCTCTGAGCGACGGCGAACTGTACACAGTACTCACGAACAAGGACGCACACGGCAAGAAAGGGGCACTGGCCGCCATTGTGGCAGGGACCAAGGCGGAAGTGGTCCGTGAAGCGCTAGACCATATCCCTCAAGAGAAGCGGGATCTGGTAGAGGAAATCACCCTGGACCTGTCCTCCTCGATGAAGAATATCGCCATTATGGAGTTCCGTAACACCAAACGTACGATAGACCGGTTCCACGTTCAGAAGCTTGCCCTGGAGGCCATCCAGGAGATGCGCATTGGACATCGCTGGGAGGCCCTCAAAGCTGAACACGAACGAAAACAGTGGATAAAAGCCACGGGCGAAGTCATCCCTCCGCAAGTCTTCCCGAATGGAGATACCAGGCCTCAGCTGCTCGTGAGAAGCAGGTATCTTCTGTTCAAGTCGGCTGATAAGTGGACGGACTCCCAGAGGGAAAGAGCTAAGATACTTTTCGAAGAGTATCCTGACCTGGAACAAGCATATTGGCTTACACACAAACTCAGGATGATCTATGCGAATACGCCAAGGCGGTCGTTGGCGAACACCCGCCTTGCCAAATGGTATCTGGAGGTGGAAAACTCCGGCTTTGATGCGTTCAAGGTCATTGCTGCCACACTGAGGGACAGAGAAACGGAAATCATCAACTTCTTCGACAACCGAGCCACCAATGCTTCCGCAGAGTCGTTCAACTGTAAAATCAAAGCGTTCAGGGCACAACTTAGAGGAGTATCAGATATAAACTACTTCCTCTTCAGACTACAGAATATCTACGCCTAAACACATACTTTTGGACGTGATCCTTTTTTGCTATCTTTGTATCCGGCAAACATTCGGAAGTGGCAACCAGAACTTACATAGCGATAGACCTAAAGTCATTCTACGCTTCGGTGGAGTGCGTGGAAAGGGGACTGGACCCCCTGGACACCAACCTGGTTGTTGCCGACGTTTCGAGGTCGGAAAAGACCATCTGCCTGGCTGTTTCCCCGTCCCTCAAGGCAAGGGGAATCTCCGGCCGTCCCCGCCTTTTTGAAGTGGTCCAGCAGGTCAAGTCATTGAACAGCCAGCGGCGCGAGCTGGCTCCCGGCCGCAGGCTATCAGGGAAATCCGTCTTCGATTCCGAACTGAAAGCCTGTCCCGGCCTTCAGATAGACTACCTGTCTGCCGTTCCAAGGATGGCCCTCTATATCGAGTACAGTTCAAAAGTCTACGATATTTACCTCAAATACATTGCTCCTGAGGACATTCACGTCTATTCCATAGATGAGGTGTTTATGGACGTTACGGCCTATCTGGATACTTATAAGATGACGGCCCATGAGCTTGCAATGAAGATTATCAGGGATGTTCTGAGCACGACGGGCATCACCGCAACAGCGGGAATCGGGACAAACCTTTATCTGTGCAAGGTGGCGATGGATATTGTTGCAAAGCATATCCCTGCGGATAAGGATGGTGTAAGGATAGCCGAGCTTGATGAAATGTCTTACAGACGACAGCTTTGGGACCATAGGCCGATCACTGATTTCTGGAGAGTCGGGAGGGGAATCGCAGGAAGGCTCGAGCAATATGGGGTTAGGACGATGGGGCAGGTTGCAAGGCTTTCCGTCCAGAATGAAGAGGCACTGTACAAGCTGATGGGCGTCAATGCCGAGTTATTGATCGACCACGCGTGGGGATGGGAGCCGGTGACCATGCCTTACATCAAGGCGTACAGGCCTGAGTCGAATTCGTTGAGCAGCGGACAAGTCTTGAAGGAGGGATATGTTTTTGAAAAGGCAGGGGTTGTTGTCAGGGAAATGGCAGACAGCCTCGCCCTGGACCTGGTCAGAAAGGGGCTTGTAGCCGATCAGGTTGTACTTACAGTAGGATATGATGTGAGCAGTCTTAACAATAAGGAAATCAAGAAGAAATATAGCGGAGAAATCTCCCGCGACTGGTATGGGAGGGCTGTCCCCAGACATTCGCATGGCACTTCTAATCTTGGACGTCTGACATCTTCCTCCAGACTGATTACCGGAGCTGTCTCCTCGCTTTTCGATCAGATCGTGAACCGCGACCTCCTTGTCCGGAGGCTGAACGTTACCATGGCGCATGTCGTACCACGGGAACTGTCGATGGGAGGGGCGCCGGTCCAACTCGACTTGTTTACGGATCCGGAAGAGATCCGGATGAAAGAGAAAAAAGAGAACGTTTCAGAGCGTTTCTTTCCGAAAACGGTATTCAGACAAGTGTGCATTATCCGTGCATACACAGATTTAAAATATATAATGAATTTGCAACCTCAGACCTAAAGAAAACAGAATACATAGCAGACAATGAGGTGACGCTTCCGATGTACGGTGCTCTTTTAGAGGATGAAGTTTTATACATATGTGATACTGTAAAGAAGGGTATTAAAGCAATATGAGAAAAATAATATTAGCGGGTGCCTTTGTCGAGCTTATTGAGCTTTGCGAAAAATGCGGATATGAAATTATCGGTATAGCCGATACTGCTTGTGAAGATAAATATTACGGATATGATATTCTCGGAGATGATGATTATATCATAGCAAATAAAGAAAGCTACAGAGATTGCAATATTGTAATGGTTCCCGACAAGACATCTGTAAGAAAAAAACTTTATGAAAAATATAAGTTGGCGGGCTTTAGCTTTGAAACAATAATTTCTCCCGGGGCTAATATTTCCAAGTATGCCGAAATAAACGAGGGTGCGATTATACATGATTTTTGTAATGTTTCGGCAAATGCAGTGGTGGGTAAATGCGCAAGACTTAATGTGGGTTCAAATGTAATGCATGACAGTATAATAGGCGACTTTTCCATAGTTGCTCCAAACAGTGTTATCCTGGGAAGATGTAAAATCGGAGAATGCAGTTACATAGGTTCGAACAGCACTATTCTTCCGGAGAGAAAAATCGGAGCGAATTCTGTTATAGGTGCGGCTTCGGTTGTGACAAAGGATGTTGATTCCCAAATGACGGTAGCGGGTAATCCGGCACATCTGCTTAAGTAATTTTTAATCGGTTAAACAAGGAGATAATATGATTGCAATATGTATAGAAAGCTCCAATAAAAGAGGAATGGGACATTTGTTTCGTTCGTTTTTATATGTGGATTACCTTAAAAGAAATAAGATTGATTATATATATCTGATAAATAATGACAAGGCATCTCTTGAACAGTTAAAGCAAAGAGGCATCGATTATATAATAATTGATTTTTCGGATACGGTCTCCAACTGGGAAAAGGATATAATAAGAAAATATAATGTGGATGCATGGCTTAATGATAAGTTTATAACCTACCTGCAAATGGCAAAGCATATCTGTGATGAGGGTATTCCTTTATATATGATTGATGAATCGGGTAATGCAGACGTATATGCGGATGTTCATTTCGCCGGTATGATTTATCCGACAAAGCCTGATGCCAAGGGTAAGGAGGTTTTGTCCGGTCCGGATTATATTATACTTAATAAGGATATAGATAAACACAGGCATCAAAGAAAGAAGCTTGAGAGAATACTGGTCACACTGGGTGGAAGCGATCCTTTTAATGTAACTGCCGAGGTTGTAACCGAGCTTTTAAAGTACGATTATGATGTTGATGTTTTAATCGGACCGAATTACAGGTTCAGGGATGAACTCGAAGAAATTATAAAAGGCAGGTTTAAAATATTTCAGAATGTTAAGTCACTTATTGCAATGTTTGACAATTATTCAATAGCAATTACGGGTGGCGGAATCACCTGCTGTGAGGCCAATGCATGTGGACTTCCGTGCCTTATTATTGCCAATGCCGATCATGAGGTCAATACCGGAAATTATATAGAAAGCCTTGGTTCATCCGTGTATCTCGGAAGCCATGGCGAATGGAATAAAGACATGATTAAAAAAATCCCTGACATGGACATAGAAAAAATGAGCAAAAGGGGAATGGAACTTTTTAACACGGATGCAATCGATAAAATATTTAATAAGATATTTGAAAAGTCGGATAAAAAATAAAAGATGGTGGTGAGACGTATTGAAAAAGGTTAGTATATGTGTACCTTGTTATAACGAAGAAGAAAATGTTGAAAATATGTATAACAAATTAAAATCCATATTTGATGAAATGGGCAGGTACGACTACGAGATTATTTTTTCCGATAATTGTTCCGCAGACAGTACACCCGAAATACTGAAAAAAATAGCATCAAAGGATAAAAGGGTTAAGGTTATACTAAATATGAGAAATTTCGGACCTGACCGTTCAAGTCTCAATTGCATCTTCCATGCATCGGGCGATGCGATAATAAGCATGCCCTGTGATTTTCAGGAGCCTCCCGAGATGATTCCGACATTTCTTGAGGAATGGGAAAAAGGAAACCTTGTGGTTTGGGGGCAAAAGCTAAAAAGCAAAGAGAATCCGATTAAGTTCTTTTTCAGAAAAATATTTTATAAAATCATAAAGAGCTTTTCGGAAAATCCGCAAATAGAAAATACAACCGGTTTCGGTGTAATGGACAGGACTGTTTTGGAATGTGTCAAGGAAACGGGTGAGACAAAAGAGGGATTAAGAAATCTGATTCCGGAATTGGGATTTTCTGTTAAGCTGATTCCTTATACCCAGCAAAAAAGACAGGCAGGAAAGTCGAGTTATAATATGATCAGGTATTTGAATTTTTCGATTGATACACTGATAACCACATCCAAGCTTCCGCTTCGACTTGCGACTATTTTGGGAAGTATAGTGTCATTCTTCAGTTTTATTATATTTATTGTTTACTTTATATATAAGCTTATACACTGGGATTCGTTTGAGGTTGGTATGTTCCCTGTGATTTGCGGAATCTTTCTTGTTGGCGCAATAGAGATAATGTTCATCGGAATAATAGGAGAATACATAGGTATTCTGGTAGAACGTTCCGAGAAAAGACCTTTGGTTCTTGAGAAGGAACTGATTAATTTTGACGATGAACAAAAAGAAGAATAGCAGGGATAAAAAATAATGAAAGCAAAAGCATAAGAAACAGATAAAGGAAAGAAGCCCCTGTGATTGAATAGTTTTTAACAACGGGTCCTGAAAGTATCAGTGCCGCAATTGCTACAAAGCCGTAAGCAAAAAGAATAAATTTCTGCTTGCGCATTATGGTTAATATAGTGACAAAAAAACCTGCCAGGGCAAGTCCGCCTCCGGCTAAAAGGAGTATAAGCAAATCGGATTTATATTGTGATAAATCGGTATTGTAAAGGAAAGACAAAACAGGTATGCCTGCTATGTATGCGGCTGCCTCACATAATGCCGTTATCAGAAAAATGATAACCGTCTGCTTTGCTATTGCTTTTTTGAATGCTTTGATTTTATTAGTGTTCCATTCGTTTGTCAGCCTGTAAATTATCGGGTTGAAGATGAATCCGTTTAAGAGCTCTATAATAAATACTGGCATAACGATAAAACCATAGCAAGCCTGAAGCTCGTCGTTTAAGAGACTGTCTATGGCGTATTTTGGAGCATTATTTATATAAAAGGATAAAAACAGACTCAAAAACAGCGGAAAGCATATCTTAAGCAGCTTAGTTATATTATCACCGGAAGCTTTTTTGTCCTGTTTAAATTTGTCGTATGTAATAATAATTGTGTACATACATATAAGTCCGCTGATGAGCGTGGTTAAGGAAAGTGAAACCAAAAGCGATTTGGAGATTATGATGGAAGCTCCGAATACAATTAGTGTCACGGCCATTCGAAATGACATAGCCTTTCCGGCGATATCAAGCCTGTTGTTTTTTTGATAAAGTCCGTGGTATACATCCTCAAGTGCATCAATGGTTTTATATATGCACATTACAAATATAATTAGACTTTTGTTGACGGAATAATCATTGATTTTAGCGGCAATTAGAACATATAATGCAGAAACAATAAGCATCGATAAAGATGTAATTATTCTTGAATTCTTATATTCACTGAAAGAAAAAACGGATTTGTAGTCCGAAACCTGATAATTTCTCATTCCGTATTTTCCGATATTAAGAAGCAGTACCGAATTTGCATAAGCTATTGAAAATATACCTGCATCATTAAGGCTTGTAACTCTTGTAATTATAACGAGCATAATTACAGATTGAAAAGCATTGAGAGTGCTGCCGATAAGATTCCATATGTAGCTTTCGCGCTCAGGGTTTTTTGAGCTTATAAAAAATTGTTTAAGCAATTAATTCACTCCTTAGTTTAATCTGTATATTTCGAAAACTCTGTCATAAAGAGTATCGATACCTACAAGCTCAAGCTTAGTAGATATAGGAAGGTTCTCGTAGTATTCGAGAATCTCTTTTTTATCTGTTCTGAAACCGAAGCTTTCGGCTGAAGCACCGCCTTCAAGAGTTATTCCGTTTAAATTATCAATATTTTCCGTATCCGCAAAGGTTGATATGTCAAGTATAAGATAAAGAGGTTTGTCAGTATCCAGATTATCGGCATAATTATCTTGTTCATAGTTAATGTACATTGCCGCATAATATGAGTTTGTGTCATAAAGCTCGTTTGTGGCACAGGTTAATACCCATATTTCATTAAAAAGAATAATGCAGTTTGCGTCCTTTTCTATTTTATCAAAGGATATACCTGCCTCTTCGTGCCTTATCGAAAAGAAGTCCTTTGAATAAACGTAGGTGAGAGAAACTGATGCAAGACTTATTATTATAATAATGGTATTAATAATCTTTTTGTTGCTTATAAATATTTTGATAAAATAAAATATCAATATTACAAACAGTGCTGCGTAAAGCGGATAAACAAGAAATACATATCTTCTTGAATATATTCCCATTTTCGGAATGGAAGTATGGGCAGCATCTATAAAAACGAAGAAGTTGATGCTTACCAATAAAACAATTATGATATATGGGAAATTCTTCCTTTCCGACCACAGGGTTTTTGCTCTGCTTTTTATTTTTTCAGTTAATGCTTTAAACCAGGTTTCGTTTCTGGATATAAAGCATAGCGGAATCAGGATAAAGGCGGCGATTATTATTCCCACAAATACATAATATTTGGTCATTGTATAAAGCGCCGAATTATGAAAGCCGGATATATCCTTTGTTATAAAGGACCAGTATATCTTGAACTGCCAGCCTGTCGGATATTTTTTCTTTTCAAAGAAACCCGAATTGTCAAACATGTGTGTAATGGCCGACGGAAACATCAAAAGGGCTGCACCTACTGAAAAAGCAGATGCCAAACCGTACTTGAATAACAGCTTTATTCGTTTGCTGAACAGATAGAACAGTGAGAACATAAAAACTATTATAAAAGCAATTGAAAGGAATAGATGTACCGTAAGCGAACCGAGAAGACACGCGACGGATGCTTTTATTAAGTGCTTCTTTTGTGCATTATTGTCGTCTCTGTTTTTAAAGACCATATATGAATAATACATAAACATCATAATAAATGCCACACCTAATGCGTATATTCTTAAAAATGAGGAAATGTTAATTATACCTATACCAAAGCCGTAAATAAACACGCCGGCATAGGACACAAGCTCATTATCCGTTATCTCGTACAGGAATTTAAATAAATATATCTGGGTTATTATAAAGGCAGCAATATTAATGATAAAACAAAACCATTTGGACCATACATCAGGGAACAACGAACAGATAAAATGTAAAAGCATATTCTGCAACGGAGGGTTTAAATCCCTCGAAGTATTTTTGTATACGCTGTAATAGTCGAATATTTCACTTTTATCAACACTTATGTATTCTAATAGATTTTTTGAATCAACCCATTCAAGACAATTATATAGATTAATATCGTCCTGAGTATAGACATGCATTCCGTCGGAGCTGTTTGAAAATCCATAGTTCCATAATTCGTCGGAATGATATCCCTGTTTACGTATTCCGAAAAAGACAGATATATAAACAGCCTGAACCAGAATCAGTATAATCAGAATCAGCCTGGTATTTCTTTTTTTGTTTTCCTGAACTTTATTCATTGCATATGCTCCTTGATATTTGTTTGTGAGATATTATACTTTAAAATAAGAAATAATACAATAATTCACTTCATATAAAACAGGACAAGTTTTACATAAAAATTTCTTTGCAATTATTGTCTTGTGTGCTATAATAAACTTTAGCAGACTATACTATATAGGAAGGGGACGTATAATGCGATTAAGTAGTGGTAGAAAGAAAATACGTATAGGTGATTTGCTTGTTGAGGCAGGAGCGATTACTGCTGAGGAGCTGGATGAAGCGATTGCCTATCAGAAGGAAAACGGCGGTAAGCTCGGTACCGTCCTTGTTAATCAGGGATTTATAAGTCAGGAACTTCTCATTACCGTACTTACAACCCAGATGGGAATAGACTTTATTGAGCTTAAGGCATGTAAGCTTGATGATGACATATTAAAGCTTGTTCCTGAAAATCTTGTAAATAAATATAAAGCCATACCGATTGGCTATGATGAAAATAATCCGAATATTCTTCGTGTTGCAATGGTAGACCCTATGGATCTTAATGCTATTGATGATATCGGAATCGCAACCAATACCCAGGTAGAACCTTTACTTGCCATGGAAGAGGATATGAACGAAACCATAGGTAAGTATTTCGGTAACGCACAGGCTATGGAGGCGGCGGAGCAGTACCGTAAGGAAAGAGAGGCTGATACCCTTTCCGAAGCGGAAGAGGAAGCTCTTAATGAAGATATTGAGAATTCTCCTATCGTACTTTTGGTTAAACAGATTATCGAGGGTGGTGTAAGACAGAGAGCATCCGATATTCATATCGAACCCCTTGAGTCAAGTGTACGTGTAAGATATCGTATAGACGGTGCATTAAAACAGGTCATGTCATATGACTATACACTTCTTTCCGCAATCAGCGCCCGTATCAAGATTATCGGTGGTATGGATATTGCAGAAAAAAGAAAGCCTCAGGACGGTCGTATCACAATAATGGTAGACAGAAGAGAGTATGATGTCCGTGTTTCCATTCTTCCTACCGTTTACGGCGAAAAGACGGTTATGAGACTTACCTCCAAGGACGGTCTTACCAAACCTAAGAGCGCACTTGGATTCGGACCTCAGGAACTTAAGGTGTTTGACGGAATCTTAAGTAACCCGCACGGTATTATCCTGGTTACGGGACCTACAGGTTCCGGAAAATCAACTACGCTTTATACATCCTTAAGTGAGCTTAACACAGAGGATGTTAATATAATAACTGTTGAGGACCCTGTCGAAGCAAATATCGACGGAATCAATCAGGTTCAGGTTAACGTAAAAGCAGAACTTACATTTGCGGCAGCTCTTCGTTCCATTCTCCGTCAGGACCCTGATATAATAATGATAGGAGAGATTCGTGATGGCGAGACTGCACAGATTGCCGTACAGGCGGCTATCACGGGACACTTGGTTGTATCCACACTCCATACAAACTCTGCTGCTTCGACGGTTACACGTATTATAGATATGGGAATCGAGCCTTATGTTGCCGGCGATGCGCTTGTTGGCGTTATTGCACAAAGACTTGTAAGAAGACTTTGTAATTCCTGTAAACAGCCGCGACTTGCCGAGGATGATGAGAAGATAATTTTGGGAGTCGATGCTGATGATGATACAGTAGTTTATGAGCCTGTCGGATGTCCACTTTGCGGTGAGACCGGATATTCGGGACGTATCGGTGTATACGAGATGATGCCGGTATCAAAGGAACTTCAGGCGGTTATAGCAAGAGGCTCAACTGCGGATGTAATCGAAAAGCAGGCGCTTTCCGAAGGAATGCTTACTCTTAAGATGGGCGCGGCAAAACACGTTCTTGCAGGTATCACATCTTTGGCTGAGATGAAGAAGATTACATACGAGACTGGGGATGAGTATTAGTGATAAGCGTCGCTTATCTTTAAAATAATATCAAAATTAAAGGAGACTATATAATGTTAGATATGAAAGAACTGCTTGCATTTGCAGTAGAACAAAATGCATCCGATGTACATTTGGCTTGCGGTATTCCGCCAAAGCTTCGTATAAACGGTAAGCTTACCGAGGTAGAGGTTCCGCCTCTTTCGCCTGCTGATGCAGCTGAGGCAATTGGTTCAATAATGCATGAAAGACATAAAGCGATTTTGAAAGAAAGAGGAGAGGTTGACTTCTCATTTGCAGCGGCAGAAACAGGACGTTTCCGTGTAAATGTATTTATGGACAGAGGTAATATGGCTGCTGCATACAGAAAGGTTGATACACAGATACCGAGACCTGATATGCTTGGTATACCTGATTCGGTTGTACAGTTATATAAGAAGAAAAGAGGACTTGTACTTGTAACAGGACCTACAGGTTCCGGTAAATCAACAACACTTTATATGATGCTTGCGGAGTTATCAGAAAGACCTGTGAATATTTCTACTATTGAAGATCCTGTAGAGAAAAACCTTCCCAAGCTTAATCAGATGCAGGTACATCCGGTTGCGGGACTTACCTTTGAAGTGGGGTTAAGGGCCCTTCTTCGTCAGGACCCTGATATAATCATGGTTGGTGAGACAAGAGATACGGAAACTGCTTCAATTTCAATACGTGCCGCTATTACCGGACATTTAGTACTGTCTACATTACATACTAATGACGCAGCATCTTCTGTAATCCGTCTTGTGGATATGGGGATCGAACCGTATATGGTTGCCGATTCCGTTGTAGGTATCATCGCACAGCGTCTGGTCCGCAGACTTTGTCCGAAATGTAAGGTGAAGAAAGAGATGACCGATACGGATAAATTGCGACTTCGCTTACGTGGCGATTCCAATCCTACGATCTACGCGCCGGGGCCGGAAGGATGCGTTTATTGCAACAACTCCGGGTATCGCGGACGTATCGGTGTATATGAAATCATGCCGATCACGCCCACATTAAGAGATTGTATTAGTCGTGGCGTGGGGGCGGAAGAAATTCAGAAGGTTGCTCTTAAGGAAGGTCTTACAACCTTAAGAGTTGGTGCAGCGAAGCTCGTTCTTAAGGGGATCACATCGATTACCGAAGTGGAACGTGTGGCAGCTGAATAAGAGAAAGAAAGGACAAGGAGGAACAAAGTTTTATGACTCTTGATGATATTTTAATTCAGGCTCGTAAGGTAGGAGCGTCGGATGTGCATGTATCCGTAGGAATTCCCATTAAATGCAGAATTCATGGTACCTTAAAGAATCTAACCAACAGCCCGTTAACCGGAGCGGATACGAAGACTTTGGTATTGCAGATGATCCCCAAGCGTTTGATTGCTCCCTTTAATGATACCGGTGAAGCAGATTTTTCCTATGCGATTCCCGGACAAGGCCGATTTCGTGTGAACGTATTTAAGCAGAAGGGATCCATGGCGTTCGTTATCCGTTTGATCAATACGGATATCCCGGAACCTGAGAGTTTGGGATTAACCCAGTCGGTCATTGACTTAACCACCAAGAAGAGAGGGTTGGTTCTGGTAACCGGACCTACCGGTTCCGGTAAATCTACCACACTGGCCTCCTTGATCAACCGGATCAATGAGAATCATGCCCATCATATCATCACATTGGAGGACCCGATCGAGTACCTGCATGTTCATAAACAATCCATTGTCAACCAGAGAGAAATTGGCCAGGATACGGACAGTTACGCAAACTCCCTTCGTGCAGCCCTTCGTGAGGATCCGGATGTTATCCTTGTAGGAGAGATGCGTGACCTTGAGACGATTTCTACCGCGATCACTGCAGCTGAGACCGGTCACTTGGTTTTCTCTACCTTGCATACCATTGGTGCGTCGGCAACCATCGACCGTGTGATCGACGTTTTCCCGCCTCACCAACAACCCCAGATCCGTTTGCAGCTGGCAACGCTGCTTGAGTCGATTATTTCTCAGCAGTTGATGAAAACCGCAGATGGCAATGGACGTGTGGCGGCGTTTGAGATCCTTCATGCCAACAGTGCGATTCGTTCCCTGATCCGTGAAGGAAAGGGGCATCAGATTCCTTCGGTAATTCAGACCAGCCGTAAGCTTGGTATGATCACCATGGATGATTCAATCTTTGAATTGTATGAAGGCGGGAAAGTTTCCCAGGATGAAGCATTAACATTTGCACAGGACAAGAACGCAATGGCGAAACGTCTTGGCGTAAATATTTTGGATTAAAGGAGGAGAGGTAGATGGCTACATTTAAGTACCGTGTCACGGACCGTTTCGGTAAAGTTAAACGT
>CALGGL010000226.1 GCA_937915975.1 uncultured Lachnospiraceae bacterium
TGTCGGCAGGATATGGGTGTAGCTGCCGGTAGAAAAAATAAATGGGTGCGATATCATATATAGGTCTTAAGAAGGACCATTTTAAGACGCGTTCACTTAGCGAAATATAATGAAGGAAAAAGGGATTAAAAACATTTGCATTTTTGCAAAAATGATTTTAATCCCTTTTTTCTGAAATTATATTGAGGTTAGTGAGCCTGCGTCGATAACTGAGCGAGAGCGTGTCCTTCGAAGACCTGATATATGATGAGCACCCTCTAAGAAAACTTACTCCGGCAGCTACACCCTCTATATCCTGACGACCACCTTCACCCGATAAACCGTAACTTAGTTATCCTTGATAAGGTATGGCAGCTGTCCGATCATGTTGTTGAAGTCCTCGAAGAGGGTACCCTTTTCGGTGTCGGACATCTTGATGTCATTTATCTGCTGGATTGATGCATCAAAGTTTCTTGCTGTTTTATCGACATACATTGTGATGTTGTCAACACTTTGCTTGCTTTCGGAAACCGCATCGGTTATGGAAGAACTGACTCTTTCGATATTTTCAACATTCTTGCTTACATTGTTGAAGATTTCATGAGTACCGGCAACGTTTTCTATACTGGTGTTAAGTGCTGATTTGGATTCCTCAAGAGATTTATTAAGGTCGGCGGTGGTACTGCCTACATCCTCGATGCTCTTGTTTACATCACTTATTAAGAGTTTGATTTCATCTGCAAGCTTTCTTACTTCTTCGGCAACTATTGCAAAGCCTCGTCCCTGTTCACCGGCTCTGGCTGCTTCAATGGAAGCGTTAAGAGCCAGAAGATTGGTCTGGTTTGCTATGGCTGTGATACCTTCGGTGGAGGCTTTGATATGCTCAACTGCTTCAAGAAGATTGTGGAAAATTGAATCCATATCTTCAAAACGCTCTGTAACCACGTTAGAGCTGTTACGAAGAACTTCAACCTGTTCCTGGGCTGTGGCAACTGAAGTTTCTATACCGTTTTTAACATCACTGAAATTATTGGCAACAGAGATAATGTTGTCAAAGTTATCCTGCATATTGTTACATTCTGAAAGGAGGGTCTGGTTTTCGCTTGCCATATGCTCCATAGTCTGATATATACCGTCTATACCGCGTACTGTTTTAAGATTTTGTTTAACAAGCTCATCGTTTGTATTCTTTAAAAAGTTAACTGTAGACAGCATAACATCTTTGTTGTTGGATGTATTATTGGCTACAGGAATAAACTGCTGTTCAGGTATCATTTGTTCGGAATTCTTTTTACTGAATAAACCCATTTTGTCTACCTCCCTAATCAAATGCTATACAGCACATGGTCTGATTTATATGCTGCTTACAATAATGCTCACCTACGCCTACAAGCCCGGCATGGCTGTTATATCTGTTCATCTCTCTGAAGTAATCGTTAAGATATCCCTCCTGCTGGAATAAAAGGTAGCGGAACAGGCAATTGACGGAAATGATTCCGGAAACCCTTCCCAAATCCTGCTGCATTTTATCAAGAGTATCCTTTACTATTTGCTTATAGTCCTTAAGCTCCATAAGAGTAAGAATATCCATATCGTTGACCTGCTTGTAGCAGTTTAAGGCAGTTCCTGTAATTTCCTTAATCGAAATCAGGTATGTCTCCTGACCGTAAACACGTCCGAAAGGATTCTTAAATGTCTGGGTTGCAACCTCCTCATCGGATATTCCCAAAACATCCTGATAAAATCTTGCTGCCGGATGACCGTCAACCTCTACCAAGGTCATATTTTCCGGAACTGTTTTGGTTGCCACGAATCTTTGTCCGGTCGGAAGATAAATGTTTTCCTTATAAGCACGGATTTTGCCTGTTTTGTTTCGAAGCATAAGAAATGCACAGGCGTCCTTGTATATGTATCCGTTTACTGAAATGGTCGGTCCGTCAACTGTTCCTCCGATAAGCGGAATATTTCTTTTGTCAAGCTCTGTGTTCAGAGTTGTAACAAGCTTTCCGTCGCAGCCGGTTGTAAAGTCAAAACAGGCTGAATTACCTGCACCTGCACCAACGGCCGATATAGCATCGGTTAATCTCTTGATATATTTTACAGGCATGGTTGATAGCTCTTCAAGTGCACCCGCACAGGCAGCTACCTCATATAAGCCTATAAGGGTAACTCCGCCTTCAGTAGCAGATGTTCCCGCATAGCTTATGCCTATTCCTCCGATACTCGGAACACCCTTGTACATATCGGCAAGCTCATGTACATGTCTTTCAAAATTGTCGGCACTTGTCATAAGAATTAAAGCGTCGGGATTGTTGATGGTTGAAGCCGCATCTCTTAGATTGCCGCTTGCGCTTTGACCATAGATTTGTTTCATTGTGTCTACCTCCTTAAGTATGATTTTCCCCGGTTATATATAATAGAATTGTATCATTAAATTAACTAAAAGTCTATCGGAATTCTTTATATAAGTGTCATAAGGACAGACACTTTGCTCATTTCCGTAACATACTTGATAAGAAAAATTTTTTGCTGCTAATTTTATAAGGTATTTAGTGACTTTTTCGTTAAAATAGTGTATAATAAAAACACTTATAGTGTTTTGGGAACATTGTGATACTTTTTAGATTAAAGATTACGAATCGATAATAGATAAAATAATTAATACACATGGGGGCGGCAGAAGAATATGGTTAATAATGAACTTTTACTGAAAGTGTCCGAGATGATTAAAGAACATCCGGAGTCGATGGAGATTAACAGGGAGGCTTTAAGATATGTTGCAGAGCGTTACCCTATAGGAAGGATATATTCGGTTGTATATATTGATGTAAAGATGCTTCCTTTTGACAGGGAGAAGGCTGAGTCTATGCTCCTTGACACTGATGATTTTTCACCGGAGGGAAAGTTTGATGTTGAGATGGAGTTTGGAAAATGCGGAAGGATAATATCCAGTGTTTATCCAACCAAAGAGGTTGGCGAGTTTTCCGAAGAACAAAAGAGTGATATCAAAGTTATAGCTCAGTTGTTCCATTTTTATTATGGTCAATATAAGATTATGTATTCTCTGACAAAAGCAACAACCAATAACCATATGACAGGACTCTATAACCCTAAGGGATATATTATGAAATGTATGGAGATAGCCCATAAGGGAGATATAAACCAGTATGACAGCTGCTATTTTAATATAAAGGGCTTTGGCCTTGCCAATAATGTGTTCGGACCTGTTGAGGGTGATAATATTATCAAAAGATATGCACATGATCTTGAAAATTTCAGAGAAGAGGACGAGGTTGTAGGCCATCTTGGCGGAGACAATTTTGTTGCCTTAATCAAGCGTTCGAGAATAGAAGATTTCATAGAATATATAATGAATTATGAGGGCTACGGTTTTAAGTCGGATGTCAAAAAACCGATTAAATTTGCTGCATGTATGGGTGTCGCACCTTTAAATGTTAAGGGCACAAGAGTTAATGATGTTATATCCGAAGCATCTCTTGCTTTTGGCTTTGCCAGAGCTACAAAGCAGGAAATAGTTGTTCTTGATGAGGCGATGAGAGAAAGACTTCTTCAGAGAAAGAAGATTGAGGAGAGATTCGAAAAGGCCATTGAAAACGGTGAATTTGTTCCGTATTTCCAGCCTAAGGTTGATATAAGAACAGGAAAACTTGTCGGTGCTGAGGCACTTTCAAGATGGATAAGAGACGGTAAGCTGGTTAGTCCTGCGGAGTTTATTCCTGTACTTGAGGGAAACGGTAATATCACGGTGCTTGACTTTTACATATTTGAAGAAACCTGTAAGCTTCAGGCAGAATGGGCAGCTAAGGGATATGATACTGTTCCTATATCCGTAAACTTTTCAAGAAAACATCTTGATGATGATTTTCTTGCAGACAGAATCAATCAGATTATAAGTCATTACGGCGTTGATAGAGACAAGATAGTATGTGAGATTACAGAAACCGCAGATTATGATGAAAAAGAACTTATGACAAACTTCCTTAACAGGATGCAGATTTACAATATAAAAACCTCAATAGATGACTTTGGTACAGGTTATTCTTCTCTCGGTGTTTTGAGGGATTTTGCGGTAAATGAAATTAAGATTGACCGTTCCTTTGTAAACCGTGCTGAATTTGCGAACAGAGACCGTGTTATTGTCGGTAGTATCGTTAATATGGCAAAAAGTCTTGACCTTGACGTAATCACAGAGGGAGTTGAGACGGACAGTCAGCTTGCGTTTCTTAAGGAACTCGGATGCTTTTATGTTCAGGGATTTTACTTTGACAAGCCTTTACCGATGAAGGATTTTGAAGCACGTCTTTTGGGCGGTGGCTACAAAGTTAATGGTTAGATTTAATAAAAAAGCGAAGGTAATATAAGGAGTTATAGATTAATGCAGAGTTTAGTTGATTGGTATAATGGTTCGCTCGGTAATTTTATGCCGAAGGAGGTTTTTGTTTTCCTTGTTTCCATGCTTCCGCTTATAGAATTAAGAGGGGGACTTGTGGTTGCATCACTGCTAAAGATTCCGCTTTTAAAGGCAAATATAATCTGTATATTGGGTAATATCATTCCGATACCTTTTATTTTGTTATTTATTAAAAAGATATTTGAATTTATGAAAAATCACAATATATTTAAGGGCTTTGTGGTTAAGCTTGAGGAAAGAGCCAGAAAAAAGTCCGACGGAGCCGAAAAGGGAGAATTTTTTTTCCTGCTTTTGTTTGTAGGAATTCCTCTTCCCGGAACAGGAGGCTGGACGGGCTCGCTTATTGCGTCACTTCTTGAATTCGATATTAAGAAAGCTTCAATTGCCATTTTTGTGGGAATTTTGATGGCTGCCATTATTATGGATATTGTTTCTTATGGCGTTTTGGGAAGTATCGTAGGTTAGCGCTTACATTATATATTACATTGATTTTTAAGATATTTTTAAGTTGCAAATAATTGATTGATATGCATTGCATTTTGTGATAGTATTAGAAAGATGTTATGCCGAAAAAAGTATTTTGAGGAGATATGAATCGTGTTGGACGAAAATAAGGTCAGACTTATGACCAGACTTTCCATATTTGAAAAAAAAGAAAAAAATGACGCACTTCCTATGAGCAGATTCTTCGAAAGGGATTATGTCAGATTTAACGTGTTGAAAACATTGGTTGCAGCGACAATTGTTTATTGGACGGTTGTTGGTGCTTATGTTTTTATCAGCTTTGAGGTTATACTTGCTCAGATTAATAATATGGATTATTTCGGAGTAATGTACAGAATTCTCGGCTGGTATGTGGTGTTTGGCTTTGTTTATTTTGTGTTTGCATACCTTGTATATTCATACAGATATAACAGCAAACGAAAAGGTCTTGCAAGATATAACAGTGATTTAAAGGATTTGATAGAGCTTTCCGGCGGACCTATGCACCGCGGAAAATTAGTTAAAAATTCGAACATTAAGGTGATTAAGGATGATGAAGCGGTAAAGAAAAATGCTTCTTCGGAGAATAACAACAAAAATGTTGTTAACAGAACGGAAATGTTGAATAACCGCCTTAAACAGGAAGAGGAAGAAAGAAACAGACAGATTATAGAAAACTCCAGAAGACTTGAAGAACAGCGCGCAAAAAAGAAAGCGCTGGAGGAGCAAAAGAAAAGAGAGGCTGAGGAGACAAGACTTCAGATAAGACAGCGCCGTATGGCTCTTGAGGAAGAGCAAAGGCAAAAGAGAATGCAGGAATATGCTGAATCTTACAGGAAAGGGGATAACAAATAATGTCAGGTTTTATACAGGTAAGAGATGCGATTAGAAATTTTTTGAGAAGATTTGATGAGGCTATTACTCCGTTTTTCTGTTTTATCGCAGCCTGGTTTATGTTTTGGTCAATTAATAATTTATACGGTTATTCGGAATTGTTTGAGAGGGGAATAGTAGTATTTCTTCTTTCCGTAATATGTGCTTTGGTGTCCGCACCTATGGCGGTACTTATCGGAAGTGCCGTTATTATATTTAACTGCTTTTTTGTTTCAAAGGAAATAGGAATTATTGCGGTTTTGGTATTTATAATCATTTATTGCATGTATATGAGAATGTTTCCTGACTGTGCATGGATACTGTTCTTTGTTCCGATAATGTACATATTTAAGCTTACATATGCAATTCCGCTTATTGTTGCCATTTTTGCCGGAGCATCGGGAATGGTTCCTGCTGCCATAGGTATATTCCTATATAAATTTGCCTTAGGTGTAAGTGATGTAAACAGTATGCTTCTTACTGCCGTAAAGAAGGAGGATGTGGATATTTATTCATACCTTATAGATAATGTTCTTAAGGATAAGGATATGCTTCTTACAGCCATTGTTTTTGCTATTGTTATACTGCTCACTTTCTTTATTTACAAGCTTCCTTTTGATTATTCATGGTATGTAGCCATCGGAGTAGGAGGAATAATAAACGTTCTGGCATTTATGATTGTCGGTGTTATGATGGATATGGAGATTCCTTTCGGTTCTCTTGTGTTTGGATCATTTATTGGAATTCTTGTTACTGTTGTGGTTCAGGTTTGTAAACGGCTTGTTGATTATTCGCGTAAAGAGGTTGTCCAGTTTGAGGATGATGACTATTATTATTATGTAAAGGCTATTCCTAAGTATGGCGTTTCCGAAAAGAAGAAAACCGTTAAGAAGATGACGGGAAAGAGCGGTGCAAATGTGGAGAAAGCTTCTGAAGAAGATGCAAATATGCAAAATAATCAACCGAGGAATACAAAAAAGAATGCACAAAATAATTCAGGAAGAAATAGTTATGGGGATAACCAACCGGTAAGACCGAATAACCGGTAATGACATACAATGGGGTGTTGTTTTGAAAAGATTATTAACTGTGATAAGTTCATATTTTGATTGGTTTTATGTACCGCATATAACTATATCCGATATCCTTGAGATAATAATCTTATCGTATCTGATTTATACCTTGATTCTTTGGGTTAAAAAGACAAGGGCATGGACAGTTTTTAAAGGTATAATTGTAATAGCGGTATTTATGGGCTTTGCTGCCGTATTTAAGCTTAATACGATTCTGTGGCTCTTCAGAAATATGATAAATGTCGGAATTCTTGCGGTTATCATATTGTTCCAGCCGGAGTTAAGACGTGCTCTTGAGGAGCTTGGAAAAAAGAATATAATCTCTGATGTTCTTATCAGAAGTGACAGTACCAGAAATGAAAGGGTAAATGACAATACTATACAGGAATTAATAAGTGCAGCTACTTTTATGAGTAAAAATAAAACAGGTGCACTTATTGTAATTGAGCAAAATGTTCCTTTGGGTGAATATGAGGCTACGGGAATAAATATAGATGCCGCTGTTTCAAGTCAGCTTGTGGAAAATATATTTGAGCATAATACACCGCTTCACGACGGTGCTGTTATTATCAGAAATAACAGAGTGGTTGCGGCTACATGTTATCTGCCTTTGACCGGAAGAAATGACCTAAATAAGGATTTGGGAACAAGACACAGAGCAGCTGTCGGTATAAGTGAGGTGTCTGACAGTATGACACTTGTTGTCTCTGAGGAAAACGGACAGATATCCATAGCTTATAGCGGAACCCTTTACAGTAATCTTGATGTTGAGAGCTTGAGGAGTCATCTTACCTCTCTTCAATCGGGAAAGAGCTCGCAGAGTAAGAAGGGCAGAAAGGCAAAGAGAATAAAAGGAGGCAAGAAGAAATGAAAAAATCATTATTTCATAATTTCGGCTACAAGCTTCTTGCTGTTGTTTTTGCCATACTCCTTTGGCTTGTGGTTGTAAATATTACAGATTATACGATTACCGTAAAGATAGAAGACATTCAGGTGGAACAGTTGAATTCGGATGCTCTTGAAGAACTGGATCAGGTTTATGATGTGGTAAAGGGCGATACAGTAGACATTTATGTAAAGGGAAGACGTTCCGTGGTGGGTAACCTTACCGCCAAGAATTTTTATGCTTATGCGGATTTGTCCCAGATGTCAATCACAAATTCCGTACAGATCTATGTTGTTCCGAGAAATAAAAGTATCGAGGATGACATCAGCATAGAGTATGCAGACAATATAATGCAGCTTAGTCTGGAGGATAAGGTTTCGGTACAATTCCCTGTGAAAGCCGTTACAAGCAGATCGGAAGAGCGTCGTGTAGGGAA
>CALGGL010000227.1 GCA_937915975.1 uncultured Lachnospiraceae bacterium
AAAGGAGAAGGAAACATGTTTACGAAAGATATCGGCATTGATTTGGGAACGGCAAATACACTGGTGTACATGCGCGGAAAAGGAATTGTTCTCCGGGAACCGTCTGTTGTCGCCGTCAATACCAGAACCGAAAAAGCACGTTATGTCGGCAAGGATGCCAAACAGATTATCGGAAGAACACCAGGTTCGATTGTAGCAGTCAGACCGCTCCGGGAGGGAGTCATTGCAGATTTTGATTTGACTGTGACAATGTTACAGGAGTTTATCCGGAAAGCTCTGAAAGGTTACATGTTCGCAAAAGCCAGGGTGACAATCTGCATTCCGTCGGGCGTAACTCCTGTTGAAAGAAATGCTGTCCGCGAAGTCACGGAAAGTGCAGGTGTAAGGCAGGTATTTATCATTGAAGAACCGATGGCAGCGGCTATCGGTGCGGGTCTGCCGACTACCGAGCCAACCGGAAGTATGATTGTAGATATCGGCGGCGGCACGAGCGAAGTCGCTGTGATTTCCATGGGCGGAATCGTGGCTTCCCGGTCTGTCAAGTGTGCCGGAGATGCGTTCGATGCTGCAATTATGAACTATGTCAAGAAGAAATATAATTTATTAATCGGCGAGCGCACTGCCGAAAATGTCAAGCTGACTATCGGCTCGGCATTTCCGAGCGAAAATGAAGATTCGATGGAAATCAAGGGCAGAAATCTGCTCAACGGTCTGCCGGAGAATGTGACAGTCTCTTCCGCCGAAATCCGGGATGCAATGGTAGAACCGCTTTCCCGTGTGCTGGATGCGGTCAAGAATACGCTCGAAGAAACGCCCCCGGAACTGTCTGCGGATATTATCTGAATATCTGTATAGTTGTTTATTTCATATCCTAAAGGAGCCTTGGTTTCTTCGATGGTTATTGTTCCGAGCGGAAGCACCACGTTACCTTTATCATAGTAAAAATCGTCTCCGGATATTTTGTCTTCGGAATTAAAGTGTGCAATACCTGTGTAAGGATTGGTTCTAAATGTCCATTCCTTTACCGGGTTAATTCCCAAGGCGGCAGGATCGGTATCAGATATGATATCGTAGTATTTTATTGTAAATTCTGCATTTCCCAATGGAACCCCTTCTTCATCTGTTTTATACAATGCGATATCAACCGGTGTAGTTGATGTATTGTCACTCAGATAGAGTGAAGTCGTGATCGTTTCAGAAACAGTCTGTCCGTTTTCTATAACTGCCGTATATATGTTATCATCCGTCAAAAAACCTTTCGGTGCTTTATATTCTTTGACATAATAAGTACCTGCTTCCAAATTATTATATATGGCATATCCGTTTGAATCGGTAATGAGACTGCCTATGGAATTTTGATTGCTTTTGGCATCCTCGTTATTACTATATATCCTGTATTCTGCATCCTTAAGGGAGTAGTTGGAATTATTGTCGGATACGGAACTGTTGCCTGATGATTTGTATAATTCAAGGTTTCCGTAATAATTAAATGAGGCCCTGATAGATGAGGCGGTATTTACATCAAATGTATTACCCGGCGAAAAAAACAAAACATCCTGATAGTCTCTGTTTGAATTCACATCACTGAAAAGTCTGCACGAATAGTTGGAAACACCGTCCTTATCACCGTCACCGTAGATTGGAGTAGCAGAGAAGCATTCAAGAGTATGTGCTTCTACAACTATTCCTGATTTTGCACTCTCTACAGGTATGGTTATTATTACCTCCTGTATAAAGTTTGGAAGTGACAGTATTGAGGTTGGTCCCATCTGAGAAAATGATTCGTTGTAAATAGGACCGTAATCTATGGTACATTCTTTGTTTGATGCCACATAAAAATAATTCATACTTTTTTTGGAACCGTCAGGTAATTGAACGGTGTTGTTATTGGTAAGTACCGTACCTTTATTTGCCTTTGATGTGACAAAGTTATTATCAAGAAGCCGTATTGAACATTTTGATGCGTTTAATTTAAGCTTTAAAACAATACTTTCACCTTCTCCGTCATCAATTAAATAATCTTCATTTGTTATATAGTTATCAGTATCCTGATTATAATCCACATAGCTTCCGTCGCTTTTTTTAATTTGCCAATTGAAAACCGCATTATAATCATCAAGTACACTTACCCAGTTTGTGCCTGAGGAAACGGCAAGGGCTGCATTTTCAAGAGAACCATACTGGTTCATAAAATGAGAGCCGAGAAATACAAGATCATTAAAAGCATTACTTACGTTACTGTTATGAGATGAATTGATTCGACTTTGTGTCGGCACCGAAACACTGTCTCCCTGACCGGCAAGAGCTGAAAAATAATGTATGGCAGCTCCGGTAACCGCCTGAGCTTCTCTCGGAGTCATTTCGTATATTTTGCCGTTTATCATAAGTCCTCTTACGAGCCTTCCGTTAATTACATAGCTTGCATACGAACCGCCGGCATCTTTATTATAACTGATTCCGTATAATGAAGAGTTCGGATCTGCACCTTCACCGCCATATCCGAAGGTTGCTATGGCACATGCTGCCGCCTGGAGACCGTTTGATGATAGTACTGAATTCCCTTCCGTTAGTTTTACGTTGATATTCGGTGAAGCTTTTTTGGGCTGCATACAATAAGCAGGTACGGTTTTTCCGTATGCGTCCTTTGCCATCAAAAAGCTATTGGAAGCATTCCAATAGGCAGAGCTTGCCCCGGTAAGTGTGTTTTGGATAGTTTGTCCTTCGGCTTCGTATGCATATATACTTGATGTGTCGAGGTCGTAAACCGTCATAAAATCTTCGGTTAACTCATCAATACCATCGTCATCTGCCTCGCTGGATTGTAAATCTGAGTCTTCCTCTGTAGATTCTTCCGATAATTTTTCTGTTGATTCATTTTCTTTTGTATCGGATAATTGTTCCTCGTTAACTGCACTAACCTTAATATGATACGATACGGATGACAGTAATAACAAAGAAATTATAAGATATATTATTTTGTTTTTAAGTTTCATAATAAAACCTCCTAAAAATATATTTATATACCGGTAAAAACGTAATGTTATTTTGAATAAAAGCAATAAAAAAGCACCAAAATAATATTGTTAATTTTTTGGGAGAAGTTTTAAATGAATATAAAATTGTTATTTAATAATGGGAAAAAAAGATCCGCTTTAAATAAAATTATTGAAGATTTTATCCTGTGGATTACAGGCGGATTGTTTTATTTTTATATGGAAATAGCATTTAGAAATTACTCACATTATTCAATGATTATCTGTGGCGGTTTCTGCTTTTTGATTGTGGGAAGAATAGGGGAATATATATTGGAAAGGGAAGCCAATATATTAAAAGCAGAAGTATTGATAATGTTTTTTGGTGCGCTTTCAATAACAAGTCTGGAGCTTTTTACCGGTATAATTGTTAACGTTATATTTGATATGAATGTATGGAATTATTCGTCTGTGAAATATAATGTATATGGACAGATATGTTTGGCATATACAATGATCTGGTCATTGCTTAGTCTGCTCTGTGTCTATGTATTTTGCGCGATAAAAGTTTTTTTGTTTAAAACACCAAAATGAC
>CALGGL010000228.1 GCA_937915975.1 uncultured Lachnospiraceae bacterium
GAATCTATTATAGATAAATCAAAGGCAACTCATTTAGATTATTAAATTAAAAATACGACATTTATTATATATCATAGATGTTATTTTTTTCAAGTATTATTGACAATATATAATTTAATATTTTAAAAAGAGCTGCAATTTTATTCATAAAGTAAAATTGCAGCTCCTTTTTCATAATAATATTTTTATAATATGAATATTAATATACATTAGCAAATCCGTAGCATTCTTCATCAAGTAAATTTCCGCGTTCATCATACACTCTGAACAAGGTCCAGTAATATCCATATTTCGGTTGCCATATCGTCCAGAATGTATTTCCTTCTGATAAACCGCATTTGCCTGTTGAATATATCCATGCATCCTTTCCTTGAGCATAAAGTGTACAATCAAGTATAAGTACTTCATATTGATATGATTGATTTGGATTACCTTTTGTTTCAAAGCCTATCAGATATCCTCCGCCTTCACCGGTATATGGTACCTGACATGTATTTTTAATTATTTTATATACTACACCGGCAGCTTCGGATATAAGCGAGTTTTCATTGCCTACCACTCTTGCCTGGCATACCATAACATAATTTCCTGCTCTATCAGGTGTCCAGTTAAGCCATTCATTGTTCTTTGTCCAAGGACTCACTTCAAACCATGCTTCCGGATTACCCGTCTCGCATGCTATCCATCTGAACTCTACATCGTCAGCATTATTGCTCTTTTCATATACAAGACCGGCTACAATTGAAGGATAGTCCTGCTCAACATATATTCCCTTAGATTGTACTGTACCACTTGAAACAGGCGGTTTTACTTCCTCATTCTTTGCTTCAACCGATACTTTTAATACTTCTCCGGCATTTTTTTCATTGGTTCCCGCATATCTTATCTGTACTTCGCCCACAGGAAGTCCGCTTATAGTCTTCTTTCCGGCAGGTACCTTTGTCCATGTATGTCCTCCGTCTGTGGAGTATTCCATGGTGTCATCTACGCCACTTATCGAACCGTCTGACTTACCTTTTCCGCTTGTCTTCGCAACTGTTAACTTATCAGAATCAGGTGCAGCCTGATTTGTCTTTGTTCCAACGGTTACTGTCGTTGACGGACTCGGATTGGTATCGTCATCACCTTTGTAACGGATTAATACATCGCCCGCTTTTACAGATATAGGATTGGTTCCGTCAGGTACTGTAGTCCACGTCGTTCCTCCGTCTGTAGAATATTCCAGCTTATCGGTTTCATCTCCCGTACCATCGTAGCCTGAAATGGTTATCGTTCCGTCTGCCGTTTCATCATCTGTCGCCTTAGTTACTGTCAAATCTGTTAATGCGGGTCCGGCTTCATGACTATTGGCATTTTTAGTTCCTATGGTTACTATCACAGGCTCACTCGGGTTCTTATCATCAGTTCCTGCATAACGTATCTTTACATCACCTGCAGGAAGTCCTTCTATCTTTGTCGCTCCCGAAGCTACAGGTGTCCACGTATCACCATTATCATCCGAGTATTCCAATGTACCGGTATCCGTTCCTGACCCCTGCTCATCTGAAATTATTATCGTTCCGTCGTCTGACGTATTATCAGATGCTTTGGTTGCCGTAAATGTAAATACATCTGTCGGAGGATTTTGATTTGTCTTTACTCCTATGGTTACATCAACAGCAGGACTCGGATTATTGGTATTGGTACCCTTCTTACGTATCTTAACTGTTGCAGGTGTATCTGTTGTTCCACCTAAAAGACCTGTTATACTTGTTTTACCTTCCTCAACAGATGTCCACGTATTTCCACCGTCTGTTGAATATTCCATCGTATCATCAACACCGCTTATAACTCCGTCAGCAGCCGTATCACTTGATGCCTTGGTAACTGTAAAGCTATCTGCGCTCGGTGCAGTCTGGTCTTCCTTAACACCAATGGTCAGTGTAATCGGTTCACTTGCAACCTTTACTTCTTCTGTACCCGTACCCGTTTCTTTTGTACGGATAAGTACTTCTCCTTTACCGAGAGGACTTATGGAACTCATTGTATCTGTTATATCGTTCCAGTTTTCTCCGTTATCGGTTGAATACTCAAACTTGGTATAATCAGTTCCCGGATTAGGCTCCGAACCTGAAGATGAAGCCAAATCCGTAAACTTTATCTCTCCATCAGTTGCATTTTCAGCACTTACATAAACCGCTTCAAATAACGTTTCGTCAGGTTTTTCATTTATGTTTTCCGCTGCAGCTATAGCTACAGTATAAGTCTTTACTTCGCTGTCTTCAAAATGAGTTGGATCATTACTTACATACTTTGCATATACCGTATATTCGCCTGAATTTCTTCCCTGCGGAATAGTTTCACTCCAGTTTTCACCATCTGTGCTGTATTTAAGCGTATATCCTGCAGTTGTCTGTACAGGTGCAATCAGTAAATTCTGGTTACTTCCTGTATATTTAAGACCTTCATCATTAGTTCCATTATTTACTGTCGGCCAGTAATCATCACCTAAATCGGACGGAAATGCTGCTTTTACAATCTTAAACTTCCATGCATCATTTCCAAGCGGAGTATCTCCCGTACCGGCATAATTAGTTCCTTCAGCTACGGAAAGCTTAACAACATACTCACCTAATTCGGTAGGTACTCCGGTTGTTAATTCATCTAACTCTCCGGTTTCCTCATTAACCTTGTAATATTTTACGGTAACATCACCTACACCGGTTGCTGTTGAAGTAACTTCTGCAGTCCATCCGGCACTGCCGTAAGGAACTTCAATCTCCTCACCGGATTCTTTCTCAACCAGCTCTATCTTTGTTGTTTCTGTTGTTCCGGATTTAATCTTTACCGTAAATATACCACCGGTCAAAGCTTCCTTTGAAATAGTAAGCTTACCCTTAGTAAATGCAATAGTATAATTGGAATTTACAGCAAGACTTCCCTGCAAGATGTCGTATTCACCAACATCCTCACCTGCCTCGCGGCTAAGTGTTGTATTGGTAAATACATCATCTCTTGTTTCTCCTTCTACACTATCATTTTCAACATAATTTTCATTACTTTCGGAGTATTTTCCGTTTCTTTCGGAGTAATTTTCCTCTCGTTCGGAGTAAGTCTTTCTTAGTCCGTCCCGACGGACTGCCAGTCCGAAGCCTACGGACTAAAAGTTCGCATTAGTCGAACTGACAGCTACTGCCTGTCCGCATGATTTGAAACATTTACCCTAACACTAAAGGGTCTCTCCCCCGACACTAAACACCCTTTAGTGTCGGGGTAGAGACCTAAGAGCAGTCGCAGTTTTTGTTGGAAGCACAGATGTTAAGAAAACTTTTGGGAATTATGCTCACAGAATGACAGACCCCTCTGTGTGATCTCCAAATAAATCACCTCTTTTTGCAGATTTTCGCTCCAATAAGCCGTTATTCCACTTTATTTTCGTACTTTTGCAGTCGCAATGATACTTAGGAAGCTATCGATACTCAATTATAAGAATATTGCAGAGGCTACGCTGGAGCTGTCGCCCAAGATGAACTGCTTCATTGGCAGGAACGGGATGGGTAAAACCAATGTG
>CALGGL010000229.1 GCA_937915975.1 uncultured Lachnospiraceae bacterium
AATTCTCCCTTTGCATTTAGAGCATCTATTTGGTTTTCTCTCTAAGAAATCCTTTACAAACTTTTCCTGCTCAGCACTTTTTCCCATTACAATTACCTATCAATTTACAAATCAAAATCCTTCGTTATACTCTCGTCCAACTCTGGTGTATCAATTCCTCCGGACTCAAGTCCCTCCCTAATATGCTTCCAGTTTTGCAAAAACCAAACTGTCTGGGCTGGATGCTTGTAAAGAGAAAGCATTTGAGCCCCCTCATATTTAAATGGATATACAAGAGGTATATTTGTAGGTCTAGCTGTTGTGAAATAAATGACCTTTTTATACATTTGTTTATTCAAAGCCTCTGGTGTCACGCAATAATAGATATTTTCACCAAAATCCTCTGAATAAAAAAACTTCATTTCGGTCTGCCCAACATCGGATGGATCCATTCCACTTACATCAAATTCATTGGTTCGAAGGGATTTGATATCAAAGTCCTCAATCTCTTCCATTTTAGCCTTTTGCAGGGCATCCTTCCATTTTTTTGCCTCAACCGGATTCATTAATCCTGCAAAGAAACGATTTTCCTGATCAGCTCTTTCCGAATCTTCCTCGGTTTCAGCCGGGTCCTTCCCCGTCTTTAACCAATAATTAATTGTATTTAGATTGTTCGAAAGCAGATTAATATGAGGCGCATATTGTTTGTCTAGCTTTATCATCTTATCTAGATATGATTCATATTCCTTTAAATAGGCATCCATTGCATTCTTCTGCTTGAAATAAAACGGCAACCCTATCATAAGGGCAATTCCCATTATAATTACAAAAATATTTATAACAATCCAATCCATAAATCTCTCCCAGGTTAAATAAACAGAAATGAATATCCTATCAATCCAATCAAAACTAATAGAAGTATCGTATTTACGATGCTAACAACCATAAGAACTTTTTCAGAAGACATTCCCTTATCTTTACGAGTCTCATCATAAAGTTCATTGAGACGGCTCTTAAACTCATCTGTAGCATCTTTTAGCTGAGCCTTTAAAGGTTTACTGTAGTCCATAGCATCATTTAAATTTTGAACCCTTATTCCCAATTCCTTTAAAAGCTTTTCGTTATTGGTCTGACTATCTATAACATGCTGCCTGGTAATCTTATTCTCCTTACCAAACATTTCCAATGCTTTGTCACTGCTTCCGTAGTAAAAATAAAGTCGGGCAGGCATAATTATTGCCTCAAAGGTCGAAAATAAAGTAAATATAAGGTTGTTTACAGTTATCGGAAGTGCATCCTTAATGAAATAATGAAGGGTAAGCTTCCGGTCTTTTTTTGATATATAATTTGGCTTATAAATCCTTTTTTTATATTTATTTTGTATGACTGCATAAAAGATTACAGCAAGAACAGTAGCAGATAATTCTCCTATTACAACAGCTTTAACAGCAAGCTTTGCATTGACAAGCTCCGCGAAAACCATAAGAGAAAGCAAATATGCCGCACCGATTCGTATAATCTGTTCAATAAGATGTGAGAGACCGTGATATATCGGTTTATCAATACCAATAAAATATGCATTAATACATGCTTTTGCGGCTACAAATGGAACAGCGATGGTTATGACTCTCAGAAGCTCGCCGCAGTCGGAGTTTTTAAGCAGCTTAAGACTTATAAAGTCGCTGAAGCAATATATTAATAATGCGATTATTAAACTGGTAACGGTTGAAATAATAAGTGAAAATCTAAATATATACTTTGCTTTATCATTACTTTCGGTTCCCATATAATAAGATATCTGTTTGGTAAGGGTTGTGGCAATTCCCTGAGAGGTTAATGCGAAGATGAAAAGATATAATGGAAAAATGAGCTGGTATTTACCAAGCTCAACAACTCCGATTAGTCTTGTCAAAAATATTCTGTTATAAAAACCGAGAATCTTTGTTAACAGTCCGGCTATTGTGAGGATTAATGTTCCTTTAATAATTGTTTTCTTTGACATTGGCTGATTCTGATATGTATAGGAATTTATTATATTATATTAAATTTTGATGCTTTTATTCTCTTGAATTTATTATTTATTGTAATGAAGTATGAGATAAATAAACAGGTAACAAAAGTGATAAATAACAAGATTTGTTACCTGATTAAGGAATATTCAAGCAATAAAAGGAAGCAAACAGGTAACAAAAGTGATAAAATAACAAGATTTGTTACCTGATTAAGGAATATTCAAGCAATAAAAGAAAGCAAACGGGTAACAAAAGCAACAAAATTACAAGATTTGTTACCGAATTAAAAAATATGACAGCTAATGATAGAACGATTAAACTCCTATTGACATAGTAGGAGTTAGATATTATAATCTTGAAAATGAAGATATAGTATGAGTTTAAGTATATGATTTGAGCTTGAATATATGATTTGAACTTGCGATATGGTTTATAATTATATAATTTGATTATTTTTCTTTTAAAAAGGAAGTGATATATATGATGGTTTCAACTAAAGGACGATATGCCTTAAGGGTTATGATTGACTTGGCAAAGCATAACAACGGCGGTTTTATCAGTCTGAAGGATATGTCGGAGAGGCAGGATATTTCCCGAAAATACCTGGAAAGCATTATGAGCGGTCTTTCCAAGCATAATCTTGTTGAAAGTGCCATGGGTAAGGATGGCGGATACAGGCTTAACAGAAAACCTGATGAATATAAGGTGGGAGAGATACTTCGTGTTACTGAAGGAGATTTATCTCCGGTTGCCTGTATTGCAAAGGATGAAAAGAAATGTGAGATGACGAGCCTTTGTAATGCGTTTCCGTTTTGGCAGGGACTTGCTTCAAAAATAAATGAATATATAGACAGCTATACATTGCAGGATTTTCTTGATGTGGATGATAAAGCAAAAAGCTGCGTGTGATTTTATAATAAGGTTGACAGAGAACAAACAAAATGATTTGTATAAAATTAAAAATAAGAAAGGCACAAGGATATGAATAACGAAAAATTATTGGAAATAAAAGATTTACACGTAAGTGTTGGAGATAAGGAAATATTAAAGGGTGTAAATCTTGAGATAGGTACAAATGAAACCCACGTACTTATGGGTCCTAACGGAACCGGAAAGTCAACTCTAGGTTATGCCATATGCGGAAATCCGAGCTACAGCGTAACTGACGGAGATATAGTATTTGACGGTGAAAGCATAGTCGATATGGCGGTAAATGAAAGAGCTAAGAAGGGAATATTTTTATCCTTTCAGAATCCGCTTGAGGTTCCCGGAGTTACACTTTCAGCATTTATAAGAAGCTCACTTGAACAAAAGACAGGACAAAGAATGAAGCTTTGGGATTTTAAGAAAAAGCTTAAGGAAACCATGGAGCTTTTATCTATGGACGAGTCCTATGCCGAAAGAGATTTAAATGTTGGCTTTTCCGGCGGTGAGAAGAAAAAGGCCGAGATACTTCAGCTTCTTATGCTTGAACCGAAGCTTGCAATTCTTGATGAAACAGATTCGGGACTTGATGTAGATGCTGTTCGTACGGTATCAAACGGAATAAAAATATTTAAGGAACGCTGTGAGGGATCACTCCTAATCATAACCCACAGCACTAAGATACTTGAAGCACTGACCGTTGACAAAACACATATTATGCATGAAGGAATAATTGTTAAAACAGGTGATTCTTCTCTTGTTGATGAAGTAAATGCAACAGGATTTCAGGAATTCGATAATTAATTATTTTATTATATAATATACTTGGCCGGATGTACGATATTAAATTAATCTGTAAGCAGGTACTTTGAGAACGCCGGTACTTAGCGAGGT
>CALGGL010000230.1 GCA_937915975.1 uncultured Lachnospiraceae bacterium
CGATGCAGAGAAGAAGGAACAGGAACAATATGAAGCAATGAAGCTTCGTATTCAGTACTCCTATGAAAATGATGATTATAATTATCTTGATGTCGTTTTCACCTCATCGGATATTTCCGGTATGGTTAATCAGGAGGAGTATGGTGAGCAGGTATATGCTTACGATTCAAAGATGCTAAGTGACTTGATATCAATCAGACAGAATATTTCGGATACAAAGGATTTGCTTAACAGCCAGCTTGCTGAGGTTGAAGAAATTGAAAGTCAGCTTACCGAGGATAGAGACGCAGTTCAGATAATGATAGAGGGTAAGGAAACCCAGATTAGTAATTATAATGCTTCTATAGAAGGCTACAATGAACAGATTGCCCAGTATCAGGCTGATATGGACAGCATAGATGCACAGATAGCGGCTATTATGGAGGAAAGAAGAAAACAGGAAGCTGCAGCAGCGGCTCAGGGACTTGATGTTCCTATATATTATACCGGAGGTAATTTCCAGTGGCCTGTATCAAGCGGAGGAGTTATAACCTCTACCTTTGGCGCCAGATGGGGAACCATTCACCAGGGACTTGACATAGCTTGTCCTATAGGAACTCCTATACTTGCGGGAGAATCAGGTACGGTTATTGCATCATATTACAGCAGCTCTGCGGGTGAATATATAGTTATTGACCACGGTAACGGAGTTGCAACGGAGTATATGCACAACTCACAAAGACTTGTAAGTGTTGGAGATTATGTAACAAGAGGTCAGGTTATTGCATATTCCGGAAGTACGGGTTATTCGACAGGTCCTCACTGTCATTTTGGTGTAAGAATAAACGGAACAAGAGTTGATCCGCAGCCGTATTTGTAATTGGTTAAGAAAGATATACAATTCGAAGCTTATGAGGCATTTTGCCTTGTAAGCTTTAAGTTGTTTATATGACACAGACACATTATTGACATATTTTAATCACTTGCAGAACATAGTATGTTTATATAATGAATTAAATTTTCAAAAAAGGAGAAGAATCGAATTGAGAAAGAAAATATTAGCAGCGATTTTATCAACAGCCTTGGTGTTAAGTCTTTCCGGCTGCACAGCACCATGGAATAAGGACAAGGAAGGCAAAAAAGGCGGAGGCAGTATAAACATTAATACAGAAGGGAAATCCTCCGGCGGAAATGTACTTGATGATGATGCCGTCAATGAAAAAATTGATGAAATAAACAGATATATAGACAGCTATTTTTATTTTGAAAAGGATCCTGAAAAGCAGGAGGAGGCTATATATGACGGTATAATGGAAGGCCTTGACGATCCGTATTCCGTATACTATACAAAGGAAGAATATGATGAATTAATGGAAGAGGATTCCGGAGAATATGTAGGTGTAGGTGCGGTTGTTACCCAGGGTGAAGATAAGAGGGTATCTGTTGTAAGACCTATAAAGAACAGCCCTGCTGAGGAAGCCGGAATAATGGCTGAGGATATTATAGTTGAGGTCGACGGTACGGAAATCACCGATCAGGATCTTTCTCTTGTTGTGGACATGATAAGAGGTGAAGAGGGAACCACAGCTCATATAAAGGTTTACAGAGAGAGCATTAGCGATTATATCGAATTTGAAATGGTAAGAAGAGTGGTTGAGAATTATTCGGTTTACTATGAAATGCTTCCTGATAATATCGCTTATATAGAGGTTCAGCAGTTCTATGACAATACACCTGCTGAGTTTAAGGAAGCAATAGAGGATGTCAGAGCTCAGGGCGCAAAGGGAATAATATTTGACTTAAGAGATAATCCGGGCGGACTTTTAAATGCCGTTGCCGATATGTGTGATTATGTAATGGGCGAAGGAACAATAGTAACTGTTGAGGATAGAGACGGAAGAGTTCTTAATGACTATGAATCAGACGAGGAACAGCAGATTAATCTTCCGATGGTAGTGCTTGTAAACGGCAACAGCGCCAGTGCATCAGAGATATTTACAGGTGCACTTAAGGACAGCGGAAAGGCAAAGATAGTCGGAACCCAGACCTTTGGAAAGGGTATAGTTCAGTCTGTTATACCGCTTAGCGACGGAACCGCAATCAAGCTTACCATAGCAAAATATTTCACTCCGAACGGAAATGATATACACGAAATCGGTATAGAGCCTGACTACGTGGTTGAGCTTCCGGACGGCAGAGAAAATGCGGTTAATCTTCCTCATGACGAGGACCCTCAGCTTGACAAAGCAATCGAGATAATCAAAAACTGGAAGTAAGATAGAAAGGACTAAAAAATGGCTAAGGAAATGATTATCGTCCTTGATTTCGGAGGACAGTATAACCAACTGATAGCAAGACGAGTAAGGGAATGCAATGTATATGCTGAAGTACATCCGTATACTCTTACCCTTGATAAGATAAAGGAAATGAATCCGAAGGGAATTATATTTACCGGAGGACCTAACAGCGTTTATGATGATGCGTCACCAAGATACGGAAAGGAAATATTTGATATAGGAGTTCCGATACTTGGAATATGCTACGGCTCACAGCTTATGGCATATACTCTTGGAGGAGAGGTTAAGACTGCACCTGTAAGTGAGTACGGAAGGACAGAAACGTTTATAGATACAGGTTCAGCATCATCAGATAATCAAAATACAGATGTCGAAGTAGAATCAAGCTATATATCATCCAAACTTTTTGACGGGGTTTCATCCAAGGTTAATACATGGATGAGTCATACGGATTACATAGCAAAGGTGCCGGAGGGCTTTAGAATAACTGCGCACACCAAGGATTGTCCGGTTGCCGCTATGGAGGATGAAAAAAGAAACTTTTATGCAACCCAGTTTCATCCTGAGGTAATGCATACCGAACAAGGTCAGAAGATAATTAGCAATTTTGTCTATAAGGTATGTGGATGCACCGGTGACTGGCGCATGGATTCCTTTGTGGAAACTACCATAAAGCAGATACGTGAAAAGGTTGGAAACGGAAAGGTGCTTTGCGCACTGTCAGGTGGCGTAGATTCATCTGTTGCGGCCGTCCTTTTATCAAAGGCTGTAGGAAAGCAACTTACTTGTGTATTCGTAGACCATGGCTTACTTCGTAAAAATGAGGGCGATGAGGTAGAGGCAGTATTTGGCCCTGACGGACCATACGACCTTAACTTTATAAGAGTTAATGCACAGGACAGATTTTATATAAAGCTTGCAGGTGTAACAGAACCTGAGGATAAAAGAAAGATAATCGGTGAAGAATTTATCCGTGTATTTGAAGAAGAAGCAAAGAAAATCGGTGCTGTAGATTTCCTTGTTCAGGGAACCATCTATCCGGATGTTATAGAATCGGGACTCGGCAAATCAGCAGTTATAAAGAGCCACCATAACGTAGGGGGACTGCCTGATTATGTGGACTTCAAAGAGATAATTGAACCGCTTCGTATGCTTTTTAAGGACGAGGTTAGAAAGGCAGGACTTGAGCTTGGCATACCTGATTACCTTGTGTTCCGTCAGCCGTTTCCGGGACCGGGACTTGGCATAAGAATAGTCGGTGATATAACTGCCGAAAAGGTAGCTATGGTTCAGGATGCAGATGCAATCTATCGTGAGGAGATAGATAAGGCATATGACGAAGGCTTGTTAAAGACCAAGCCAAATCAGTACTTTGCTGCACTTACCAATATGCGTTCTGTCGGCGTAATGGGCGACTTCAGAACCTACGACTATGCCGTAGCACTTCGCGCGGTTAACACAAGTGACTTCATGACCGCCGATTGTACTGATATACCGTTTGAGGTATTACAGCGCGTGATGAACAGGATAATAAATGAAGTAAAGGGTGTAAACAGAGTGATGTATGACTTGACGAGCAAACCGCCCGGAACGATCGAGATGGAATAAGCGCAAAAAAGCCGCAAACCCGCATAAATACTGAGTTTGTGGCTTTGAATTTTTCTCCGTGAGATTAATATGAGATTATAAATTTTGTTTTTTAAATCAAATTTTTTCCCCATTATTCTCTGAGATTACAGGCATATCCTTGTTTTTAGCGTCCTGATTATCAGTTGAATTTACTAATTCATCTATCCTAAGTGCGAGCTCTGTATCTTTTTCCGGATACAGATGGGAATAGATATCCCATGTAACTTTAACTGAATTATGGCCAAGTCTTTCGGATATCTGCTTGATATCCACTTTCATATCTATTAATAAAGAAGCATGCGAGTGCCTTAAATCGTGCATCCTTATCTCTTTAACGCCGGCTTTTTTAGCACAGGCATGAAATACGCGTGCTGCAGAGCTTTTGGTGAAGTAGAATATCCTATCATCATAATGAAGACCATATAAGCTTCCTAAATATTCCAATATATCATCATAAAGAAAATTTGGGATTGTTATAATGCGTTTGCTCTTGTCCGTTTTAGGAGTAAGAAAGACCTGCTCTCCGTCAACTATAGCGAAATTTTTACATATGTTAATTCGTCTATCCTCATATATATCTTCCGGAGTAAGAGCCAAAGCTTCTCCTGAACGCATACCAGTATAAAAAAGGATATTGAAAAACAACTTATATGCCGGCTTATTTACACAGGCTATAAACTTATCGAATTCTGCTTTAGTCCAAAAGTCCATTTCATCGGCGTTATTTTTGCCTATTGCTCCTACGAGATAGCATGGATTCTGGACAAGACCATAATGTTTGACTGCATAATTAAGTATTGCAGATAGCTGCGAATGTATTGTTTTTATATATGTCTGAGAATAAGGCTCGCCTTTATCATCGCGATACGCCAATATAGTATTCTGCCAATTTATAACAGTAATAGTATCTATATCGCAAACTCTCAACTTTTCAAAGTAAGGCATTATTTTTGTATTTATAATATTACATTTGGTGCCCATGGTCGTGGGCTTAATCCTTGGTTCAAGGTGATCCAAGTAATTAGCTACTAAGGCACCAAATGTAATATCTGAAGAACGTTGTAGAGTGTCCAGGAAGTCTTTTTCAAACTTCGAAGCTTCTCCTTTGGTCCTGAATCCTCTCTTGACTGTATGTTTTCTTGCACCGGTCCAATCTTTATAATAAAAAGCTGCATACCATGTGCCTCTTTCTTTGTCTTTATATACCGGCATTGTCGCCTCTCCCTTTATTTTTTTATTGCAAAAAATCGCAAATAGTGTATAATATACTTAACAAGACAACCGAGCGATAGCTACTACCTATCCGCTCCTTATATGATAAGTGAAAAATAGCACCTAACTTTGCAGAGCTGGGGTGCTATTTTTTATGTGATACGTACTCTAAAATGGCTACTATAAGTAACGCTATGGTTAATATAATCATCATTTCTTCGTATGAACTCATAAGCCACCACTCCCTTCCAAGACGTGAACGGAATGGCAGGGCACCCCTCGGTTGCCCGGGTAAGTACATTATATTATTTTCCTTTATCTTTATGATAGTTATAGGATTCCTCCATAGACTTAAGCGTTAATAAATCTAATTCTTTATTTGATAAAATCCCATCGTTTTCTCGATGCAATCTTCCACTATAGAAAGACGAGTAATAAGGTTCACCAAGTAGTTGCAATCTCTTTTCGATATAAGCTTCGTGCTCAGGGTCATAAATATTGTCTTCTATATTGGTCTTAAACTCAAGTTCTTTCATGGTTGTATTTTCAATTTCATAGTATATTGGATCCTTATTTTGGGGTTCATAAAAATCTATTTCCTTTGGCTCATAGCTGTAATCGGGTTCGCCTTCAATATAAAGAGGTAAGGAATAAATCAAATCATCTTTGTGTTCATTTAGTTCTTTGATTTTTCTTTTTACAGATATACTTTTGTTCAAAGATAGCGCATATTCATAATGTTGGAGAGCTGCGCCCTTTATATTGCATTTATAATATAAGTCTGCTAATTCCTTATGGGCGAGAGAAAGCTGATATTCTGACATTTTATGATTTTTCTCCGAATTACATAGCAATAGTATTATTTGTTTTTCTGTTTTTTTGTCATTGATTGATGATTCACCCAGTCTAATAAGACGCAAAGCTTCATTACACATTAAATAAGGCGAGTGTATAGGCCGTTGTTCATATTTTGGTGACCACTTCTTGATATCCAACTTAATTCTCCTTCCGATACTGCCTGCTGCAACAGGCAGATGTACTATCGTCTCTTATTAATATATTTTCTCCTATAGCCCCGGTACCACGCGAGGCTTATTATTTTCCAGAAGCTGCTGGAAGAGTTTCATTTTTCAAAGACTCTTCGTATCTTTGCTCTCGGAGCACTTCTTTGATTTTTCCCTTGATAATATCCTTGCTGTCCTGATTCATATTTCGAAAGTCTCTTATAATAGCTTCTTCATCAGGATTTGAAGCGATGACTAAGTCTTGGAAATACTTTTCTAAATTGCCATAAATAGAATCGAATTTACCTGTTTTTTGGTATTCGCGATAAAGGAGTATAAGATTGTATTCGTCCAAATTTGGTTCTATTCCAGGCGAAATTGCTCCCGGACTTGTCCAATAACGCTCATTTATTTCAAAAAAAGATGACAACTGCTTATAATAGTTGCTATATGAAGTGTCTTCAGGGTATGATCCAGAAGCCCATTTAAAGATTGTTGTTTCATCTACGCCCAAATAATCGGCTAACTCCTTATGGCTGACACAATTTATAGACATCTGATGAGATAGTTTTTGATTAAAATATATGGCGTCTGTATCGCCACCATTAAAACCGTATACATCATCAGCACATATTATGCCATCAATTCCTAATAAATAATCAATGGAAACACCAAAATGCTTACATATTTGTATTTTGATATCGTCATTGGGTGTACTTTTGCCGCTTTCGTATAGAGAGACTGTTGATTTTACGAGACCAAAAAGTTTTCCAAATTCTTCTTGAGTTAATCCTGCTTTGAGACGTATAGATTTAATTCTGTTAGGTAAGTCAGACATAGTTACCTCCTCTTTGTTTTCTGATCACATTATACACTACAAATTTAAAAAATTGAACATTTTTAAACAAAGTTTAAGAAAATTCAATTTTGATATTGACATAGATTAAAAGTTGAAGTAATATAAACATATCTTGTTGATATATCTTCAACAAAATGTAAAGAAAGGAGGCATTGAATGAATATAGCACTATTAAAAACAGAGCGGGTTAAAAGAGGTGTTACACAAGAGGCTATTGCTAAGCATCTTGGATACAAGGATAAGAGCAGTTACTGCCTTATAGAAAAAGGGAGAATTGCCGTATCAACAGATACAGCAAGTAAGATTGTCGCCTTTCTTAAATTGCCGGATGATGTAGCCTATGAAATTTTTTTTAAGTCGTAAGTTCAAGAAACATCAACTTATTAACATTATACCTCTAAGGAGTGATTAGCAAAATGTCAAATATTACAGATAAGACAGCTGCCAACGTATTTTATCAGGCACGTATAAAGGCTTCAAAACACAATGAAGCTTTGAGCAGTCGTGAAGGAGCCGCCGACATAATGGCGATTGATAGAGGCAGACTATACAGAATTGAATCAGATGTTGCAGCTCCATATCCGGAAGAAGTAAGGATGATGGCTGATTTGTATCATGAGCCGGAGCTTTGCAATTACTATTGTCGAAAATGTTGCCCTCTTGGAAAAAATATTCCGGAGATTAGAACGGGCAATTTAGACAAAATTACATTAGATGTAGTTAGAGTCCTGAAAGATGTCTACAAAACAAGGGACACGCTACTCGACATAACCGAGGATGGAATTATAGATGAAAATGAGAAAGAAGATTTAAAAACCGTTCTCGAAAACCTTGAAAGGATAGCTCAGGTAACGCAAGAACTGAGAACATGGGTGGAAAAAAATTTATAGGAAGGAGGTAGAACATGGGTAAGAATGCAGCAGCAAAGAAAACCGGCGTTATAAGAGTGGTTCGCAATAATTCATATTATACATACAGCGATGTGATGGAGTTGCTTGGATGTGGACAGTCTAAAGCTTACAAGGTAATCAGGGAGATAAGACAAGAGCTTATAGATAAAGGGATCCGGAGAGAGCAAGACAAAACTGTATGTATGCCTTAACCTTTCCTGCATGGAGAGTGCTGTTAAAAAGTCTAAATTCTACTGTTCCTTTTGAAAAATAAGCATGAAGATTTAGACCGTGATACCTTGTCGAATTGTAATGCTCGTGATTAATTCCGCCATAATATCCATCATTTACACTTGAATACCAAAGAGACTCGAGATTATCTCCGCTTTTGTCTTTTTTGAAAGCTGCATTCAAGTTTTTGCTCACTTTCTTGCACCAACGGTTTTCTCTTTGACCGATTTGTAAGCTTTCATAGACAAGATCCTGGCGGTTTGAGAAAAATTCAACAAGCTTTTTAAGGCTTGCTCCAGTGTGGTTTGCTCCGTCGACATGAATATGGATACCACAGGAATAGTTTGGCTTTGCTCCGGCGGCTCTTAGAGCTCTTACAATTTCTTGAAGAGTCTCGATGTCATCATATCTTAGTATAGGAGTTACAAGCTCAACTCTGTATTCATCCATGTATTCTCTTGTATCGTCGTTCCTCGCAGGGTTAATAGAACCGTCTCTCATAACCTTCCATTTTCTTCCGTCAGGAGCTTCGATTGTTCTTACTTCATATCGAGAGTTATCTGCACCAGAGGATGAGCCATGAATGATATTCTGAACTGTTTCGGCAGCCTTTCTTCTTGTGATTCCTGTAAATTCGATTTCAACTCCAAATTTCTGATTTTTCAACATATTTTTACCCTCCTAATGTTTATTTTGCTTTATTCCAACGATTATCCATTTCGATCATCATATTATGATTTTCGGCTATCAATGCTCTTACGAGCTTTTGATCTGTTGATGTTCTGATAATCTGTCGGTTTTTAATTACCTGTGTTTCCAGCTGCTTATAGGTCATTTTCTTAATATTCATATTTGCGGTCAAATGAAAAACTAAATTCCGGTTCGGATTGATTTGACCTCGTATTTTCGAT
>CALGGL010000231.1 GCA_937915975.1 uncultured Lachnospiraceae bacterium
CAGTCCGCCTATCGGCTATCCCTGCTATTACGGCATTGATACGTCGGTGCGCAAGGAGCTGATTGCCGCCACGAAAACCGTGGAGGAGATTCGCCAGTTTATCGGGGCAGATAGTTTGCATTTCCTGTCCCTTGAAGGGCTGAAATCATGTGTGTCGGCAGTCAATGCCGATGATATGTGCTATGCCTGCTTTAACAGTGCCTATCCCATCGCCGATGGCGAAAAGCCGGCCGGCGACAGCAAGTATGTGTTTGAACAACTCAGATGTATTATTGATACCGGAATTTTTTATTATGACAGTGAAAATACAAAGCTTGAACTTGATTTTTTGATTCAGATTGATAGCAGTCTTGTGCCTATTGAGGTAAAGGCTGAAGAAAATTTAAAATCAAAATCATTAAAGCAATTTTTTATTAATTATCCTGATTCAAAACCGGTCAGGGTATCTATGTCCGATTACAGAAAACAGGACTGGATTATTAATATTCCTTTATTTGTGGTTCCAAGAATTAAAGATAATATGAATAATGCGGATATATAAATAGAAGGGTAAAATATATGGATAAAAAAGAATTTGAGCTTATCGCACCGTGCCATTTCGGGCTGGAGTCGGTGCTTAAGAAAGAGATAATCGAGCTTGGATATGAGATAGTTTCGGTGGAGGACGGCAGAGTTACCTTTAAGGGGGATGAAACCGTTATTCCACGTGCCAATATATTTATAAGAACCGCAGAGAGAATCTTGCTTAAGATGGGAAGCTTCAAGGCGGTTACTTTTGATGAGCTTTTTGAGGGTACTAAGGCACTTCCTTGGGAGGAGTATCTGCCAAGGGATGCGAAGTTCTGGGTAACCAAGGCTACTACCAATAAGAGTGCGCTCTTTTCGGGAAGCTCCATACAGTCTATTGTGAAAAAGGCGATAGTGGACAGGATGAAGCAGACCTATCATATAAATCATTTTGAAGAGGACGGGGATGAATATCCGATAAGAGTATTTATTTTTAAGGATATGGTTTCGATAGGAATTGATACTTCCGGAACCTCGCTTCATAAGCGCGGCTACAGACAGCTTGTGGGTAAGGCGCCTATATCGGAGACGCTTGCTTCGGCACTTCTTATGCTTACTCCTTGGAATAAGGACAGGGTGTTGGTAGATCCGTTTTGCGGAAGCGGAACATTTCCTATTGAGGCAGCTATGATAGGAGCAAATGTTGCACCGGGTATGAACCGTGAGTTTACTGCGGATTCCTGGGATAAGGTTATCCCGAAGAAAATTTGGTACAATGCCTTTGATGAGGCGCATGATGTTATTAGAAAAGATATCGAGATGAATATTCAGGGCTATGATTGTGATCCTGAAATCGTTAAATGTGCTATGACTAATGCCCGTGAGGCGGGAGTTGACAAGTATATACATTTTCAGGCGAGAGATGTAAAGGATTTGAATAATCCTAAGCATTATGGTTTTATCATAACTAACCCACCGTATGGTGAGAGGCTTGAGGAAAAGAAGGATTTGCCGGAGCTTTATAAGACTATCGGTGAGAGCTTTGCAAGGCTTTCTGACTGGTCGATGTATCTAATTACCTCATATGAGGAAGCGGAAAAATATATCGGAAGAAAGGCAGATAAAAACAGGAAGATTTATAACGGAATGATTAAGTCTTACTTTTATCAGTTTATGGGACCAAAGCCTCCGAGACGGGATAAAGATAAACAAAACGAAGTTAAATAATTGATTATAAATTGGGATTGATTTTATGAAGAAGATATTTGGATTTATATTAGCTATAGCGGCGATATTTACAATTACATATTTTGCTACCAGAAAGCAGGTTGTGATGGTCGATATGTCGGATGATTTTTCGGAATGTGCGACAGGCTTCAAGAAGGACATGGTGGAAAGGTTAAATGATGAGCTTGTGGTTACGATAAACGGCATAAGCATTGAGGAATTCGGTTTTGATTATTATGTAAGTGATGATATGAAGCTTGTGGTTGAAGCAGAGCTGTTAAAGAGCTTACTCAATGCATCGGTGTCTGAATATCCGGATGGAAAGATTCTTATTATGAAGGGTGATAATAAGATTGAGCTTAATGTGGGTTTAGACAAGGCTTTGGCAAACAGTCAGGAAGAAATAGTCCTCGACGGTAAGGTTGAAAGAAACACTGAAACCGATAAGCTCATGATTCCTTTTGATGAGATAGCAAAATATCTGAACTATAGTGTTGACTATTATTATTATGACAATCATGTGGATATGGCGCTTATGGGACGTGAAAGAGCACTTCCTTTAAGCTATGACATGAGAGATTATGGCAGAGTGACAGCGGTAAGGGATCAGGGAAGATATGGTACGTGTTGGGCATTTGCTTCTCTCGGAGCACTTGAAACCACACTTTTACCTAAAGAGTATGACGTATTTTCAACGGATAATATGACGCTTACAAACAGCTATAACTTAGATGTGGATATAGGCGGAGAGCATACCATGAGTATAGCTTATCTGGCTGCATGGCAGGGACCTGTTTTTGAAAAGGACGATCCTTACGGTGACGGAGAGGCAGATGCTTCTCTTAAGGCGGTTAAGCATCTTGAGGAAGCACTTATTATAAATGATAAGGATATGGATGTTTTGAAAAGTGCCATATTCAGATACGGTGCAATTGAAACTTCCCTTTATTGTCAGATGGAATATGTGGATAGTGTATCAAAGTATTATTCCCGTGAAAATGCTGCTTATTATTATGACGGAGATGAGGGCGCCAATCATGATGTGGTTGTAGTCGGTTGGGACGATAATTATCCTAAGGAGAATTTTACGATTGAACCCCCTTACGACGGAGCATTTATATGTAAGAACAGTTGGGGTGAGGAGTTCGGAGATGACGGGTATTTTTATGTATCCTACTATGACAAGGTAATATGTAATAAATCCGTTGTATATACAAGGGTAGGCGAAGATGATAATTTTGACAAGATATATCAGTCGGATATGCTTGGCTGGGTAGGCCTAATGGGCTTTAATAAAGAGGAGGCTTACTTTGCAAATGTGTATGAAACAGATGAAAATGAGGAGCTTGCTGCAGTTTCGTTTTACGCTACCGATAAGGATACAACCTTTGAGGTTTATCTTGTACAGAATTTTAAAGATGAAAGTTCTTTTGAAAACAGAGAGCTGCTTACCTCGGGAAGTATGAAATATGCCGGATATTATACCGTTCGACTTCCTGAACCGGTACGCCTTTCCGATAAAAGTAAGTATGCGGTCATTGTCAGAGTAAATACGCCTAATGCTATTCATCCGATAGCAATTGAGTACGATGTTGATGACAGAACCAAAAACTTTGATATAACAGACGGAGAGGGCTATATTAGCCTTTACGGAGAAATCTGGCACAGTGCCGAGAAGACTCAGAATTGTAATGTATGCCTTAAGGCATTTACAAATTATGTGTCGGATGGTGACGAGGAAGAGATAGATAAGGAATAGAATCCTTAAAAAGTGCATATAAAAATCACGATAAATCTTAGAAAGAAGAGGTAAACTGAATTGAAGAAGATTATTTTTGCAACCGGAAATGAAGATAAGATGAAAGAGATAAGAATGATTCTTGCGGATGCGGGATATGAGATTTTGTCCATGAAGCAGGCGGGAATTGATATAGATATAGTGGAGGACGGAACAACCTTTGAAGAAAATGCGATTATCAAGGCAACGGCAATTTCTAAAGTTAAGGAGGCAGAGGGCCGTATCGTTCTTGCGGATGACAGCGGACTTGAGATAGATTATCTTAACAAGGAGCCGGGTATATATTCGGCACGTTATGAGGGCGTTGATACACCTTATGAAATCAAGAATCGAATTATCTTGGACAGATTGAAGGATGTTCCCGACGAAAAAAGAACGGCACGCTTTGTCTGTGCCATAGCGGTAGCTTATCCTGACGGAAGGGTTGATACAAGGAGAGGAACCATAGAGGGAAGGATCACATATGAACCGGCGGGTGAGAACGGCTTCGGTTACGATCCGATATTTTATGTACCTGAGCTTGGTAAAACTACAGCGGAGCTTGATCCGGAAGAAAAAAATAATCTTAGTCATAGAGGTAATGCACTTCGTGCAATCAGGGAGATAATATAAGAGTCACGGTGTGATGTTAATAATTTGGTGAGTATTTATGAGAATTTTGGTTGTGAGTGATTCACATGGAAGAAATGAAAATGTAAAAAAGGCGATAGAGGATGCCGGCAAGATTAATGCGCTTATTCATCTTGGTGATGTAGGCAGCAGTTATCGTGAGATTGAAAGCATGGCAAGGGTTCCGTCATATTTTGTCTGTGGAAATACTGATTATATACCGGAGCTTAAAGACAGGCTTATATTGATGTTTGGAGAACATAGGATTTACGCTGTTCACGGACACAGAGAGGGTGTAAGTATGGGGCTTTCCACACTTAGATATAACGCACTTCAAAATGAATGCGATATAGCTTTGTATG
>CALGGL010000232.1 GCA_937915975.1 uncultured Lachnospiraceae bacterium
ACAAAAAGGCTTCTTTTTTCTCAATAGCTTCGCTCTTTTTATCAAGATTTTCTTCTCTCGATAAAACTCGCTTTTCCATACGCTGAAGCTCACTACGACGTTCCTTGACTTCCTTATCGATGTCATTTTTTGTCTTAAGAGCCTCCTCCTTAGCTTCAAGAAGTGTTTCACGCTTTTTTGCCTCAGCACTTTTAAGTGCTTCATCTATAATCTCTCTTGCCTTATCCTCAGCCTTACCAACCTTAGCTTCTGCAATATTCTTTCTGTATGCAACAGCAACAAACCAAGTTATGACAACCGCAAGAACCAATACTACAGCGAAGATTATATATAGCAGCATTACTCAGGAGCACCTCCTTATTAAGTTTTCATTGCATAAAATACAACAGTTAAATATTATACTTTTTTTATATAAGTGTCAAGGAAATAATTATTTTTTTTGTTCAAAATGTATTATAAATAATTGTCAAATTCGTTAATTTTTTTATATTTTGTTACAATTTTACTAATTTTATCAAAAGAAAATCCTCTTCTGACAAAATAAGAAAATATTCTGTTCCTTGTCTTAGCATCATATAAATCGGCTTCCGAAAACCTTTTGTTATATATAGCTTCTATCTTATCTTCTTCACCATAATCCTCTGATATAGTTTCAAAATTTTCATCAATAACCGCTTTATCGATACCTTTTTCCATTAGCTCTATGCATATAAGCTTTTTCCCTTTTTTATTCATATTGCTTTTGATATAAGAAAGAGTATAGTTTCCATCATTGACATAATTATATGCTGTAAGCTTATCCATTGTATCGTCAATTTCCGAATCACTATACCCTTTACTTTTCAGCTTATCCGTTAATTCTTTACGTGTCCTGTTCTTAAAGTTCAACAGATAGACCGCTGTATCAAAAGCCGAATAATAAGCTTTTGAATTATTCATATATAATTATACCTCGTAAGTATCACCCGATGAAATAGATGTTCCGATTGTATCAGCATCATCGGAATCTCCGATTCCGCACTTTGCTCTTACCATGCTTTCAACCTGTGAAGCAAAATCAGGATGTTCTGTAAGATATATCTTGGTATTCTCACGTCCCTGTCCAATCTTTTCTCCGTTATATGAATACCATGCACCCGACTTATTAATTATGTCATACTGCACAGCCAAATCGAGAATATCTCCTTCCTTTGATATACCCTTTCCGAACATTATATCAAATTCCGCTTCCTTAAACGGAGGAGCAATCTTATTCTTAACTACCTTAACTCTTGTACGGTTACCTACAACTTCACCGCCTACTTTAAGAGTTTCTATTCTTCTAACATCAAGTCTGACTGAAGAATAAAACTTGAGTGCACGTCCACCGGTAGTCGTTTCAGGATTACCGAACATAATCCCAACCTTTTCTCTTAACTGATTAATAAATATAACCACGCAATTTGACTTACTTATAATACCTGTCAGCTTTCTTAACGCCTGTGACATAAGTCTTGCCTGAAGTCCCACATGAGAATCACCCATCTCTCCATCAATCTCTGCCTTAGGAACAAGAGCTGCAACAGAATCGACTATAATAACATCAACCGCACCTGATCTGACCATGGTTTCCGTTATCTCAAGTGCCTGTTCTCCGTTATCAGGCTGTGAAATATATAAATTATCTATATCTACTCCGATATTGGAAGCATATACCGGATCAAGAGCATGCTCCGCATCTATAAAGCCGGCAATTCCACCCATCTTCTGAACCTCGGCTACAACGTGAAGTGCAACCGTTGTCTTTCCGCTTGATTCAGGTCCGTATATCTCGATTACTCTTCCTCTCGGCATACCGCCAAGTCCAAGAGCTATATCAAGGCTGAGGGAGCCTGTCGGTACAACCTCTATGTTCATATGTGCGGACTTATCGCCCAGCTTCATAACAGAACCTTTTCCATACTGTTTCTCAATCTGTGCTAAAGCCGCATCCAATGCTTTTTGTTTTTCTTCACTTGCCATAATTACTTTTTACCTCCCAGCAAACATTTGTTCGTTTTTAACAATATAATATAAAATGGATTGGTTGTCAATAGTTTTTTCGAATTTATGTTCGATTGATATTTTGACACCACGAGATAGTATGCTAAAGCTATTCTACTTTATTTATGGGACAGTGTAAAGTTAAATTCTTAAAAATCCAAGATTATTTTATTTATCGAAAGTCCAAATTTTTCTTATTTGTCAAATGTACACTTAACGTTTACTCCATTTATATATTTATGGTATAATATTTTAACATAAATCATAAATGTTCAGGAGTGTTATATGAAAACAATTGCAATAATAGCCGAATATAATCCGTTCCACAACGGACATCTTTTCTTACTTAACGAAGCAAAAAAAATAACAGAAGCTGACTACAGCATTGCTATAATGAGCGGTAATTTTATGCAGCGCGGACTTCCTGCCATTTGCGACAAATACAGCCGTGCATATATGGCTGTTTCATCAGGTGTTGATTTATGTCTTGAGCTTCCTTTCGTTTATGCTACCGGAAGTGCTTATGACTTTGCAAACGGAGCAGTTAATATTCTTAACAGCCTCAATACCGTTGATTATCTATGCTTCGGTGCGGAAAGTGACAATTTAAAACTGTTTAACATTATAACCGATGTTATTGCCGATGAGCCCTCAGATTATTTATCCGCATTAAAATCAGGTCTTAAAGCCGGCTTGTCCTATCCCGCAGCAAGACAAAAAGCAATTACTGATTATATTAAAAACGATTCGGCCGGGCAGTATAAAGCAGACAATTCTATTAAAGAAAAAGATGTGGCTGATATTCTTTCCAAACCTAATAATATACTTGCAACCGAATATTTGGCTGCTTTAAAAAGAACAAATTCTCCTATCACACCGATTATAATAAAGCGTGAGGGTTCTATGTATAATGATTCGGAAATTAACGGTTCTGTCAGCTCGGCTTTATCCATAAGAAATAAATTATCCGATATTTCACATCTTGATAACAAGGATATAAAGAGCATTGATGAACTGCTTTGTCATTCAGTTCCGACTAATGTATTATCATCCTTAATCAGCTTTTATAATATCGAGTATCCTTTGAATAAAAATGCATTACTCCCTTTTATACAGGATAAATGCATAAGCAGCAAAGAAAAGCATTCAAACATATGTGATCTTACACCGGCACTTTTAAACAAACTATACAAATCCAATCTGCTTATGAATTATGATGAATTAGTTGACTCACTAAAATCCAAGGATATTACCGAAACCCGGATAAACAGGGCACTCCTCCATCTTATCCTTGAATACACACAGGAAGACAGAGAAATGTTTAATGATAACGGTCCTGCCTTTTATGCCGGAATATTATCCTTCAAAGAATCCTGCACGGAATTAATTAAAAATATTAAAGCCAAAAGCAGTATTCCGTTAATTACCAAAAAATCCGATTTTGAAAAAAACATAAAAGATTATTCCAAAATCAATGAGGCAGCTTCAAAAAGGATGTGGCAGCTTGACATAACGGCAACAAAGCTTTACCAAAGCCTTGTCTATAACAGCTTGGGTACCGTCATTCCAAATGACTTTACCGTAAATATTCCTATTGCCTGAAAAACATATTTTTAACATATTATTTGCTTTACTTCATATATTTTATTAAACAAATAAAGCTTGAAATATATGGCATCAATCTTTTTTTATATGTTAATTATGTTTGCCTTAATCGGTGGAAATAAAATCGTATATAAAGGAGCATATGACGGACTGATGTTATGGTTTAACAATGTTATTCCGCTTCTTCTTCCGTTTATGCTTATTTCAGCATTGATAGTCGAAAAAATAAAAAAACTTCCCGATGAAAAACAAAATAAATATGCAATTTTAATTACCATATTTACAGGACTTTTCTGCGGTTATCCCATTGGAGCAAAAAACACTGCGGAATTTGTAGGTTGCGGTTCATTCGATACAAAAACAGGCAACCTTTTACTTCCTCTTTGCAATAACTGCAGTCCCATGTTTTTATCAGGCTATATTTTATTAAATGTTCTTAATAATAAAGTCTCTTTTTTTCTTGCCGTATTACTGATATATGCACCCTATATTTTTTACCTTCTGCTAAGTATATTATTTGATAAGCTGTTTGAAAAATCATTCAAAAAGACACAAAAAAATAATAACAGATATAAGGTTGATACAAGTGATAAAAAGCCTAAATCAACCGAAGAAAAAAAAGACCAAATTATATTAACCATAACACAAATAACATATGTTGGATTTTATATAATTATCTGTTCAATCATAAGTGAATATATTATGTCGACAAATCTTCCCGATATAATCAGATCGTTTATTGCAGGATTATCGGAAATAACCAATGGTACTATGCTGATTTCCAAAAGCATAGTTTATAATAACCGTGTTAAAAACGCACTTATACTTTCACTTAGCTCGTTTGGCGGTATATCTGCAATACTTCAAACAAAAAATGTTATAAAAAATTCCGGACTGTCCATATTAAAATATACAATAACAAAGACCATATGTGCTCTTGCAACATATGGTCTGGCATATTATCTTATTTAGCTTTAATAGTAAAATTTACTCATCCAAAAAATCTTCATCATCATCGTCAAAGTCATCATCATCGTGTTCGCCGTAAACATCGATATCATCATCATAATCGGAATCTTCCGGCTGCTGAGGCTGAGGCACTGGCTGTGGTACAGGC
>CALGGL010000233.1 GCA_937915975.1 uncultured Lachnospiraceae bacterium
CCTTCTTTTGGTTTGACCTTAATCGGTGAATACGGAATAGACGGAGAGCTTTCAATAGAGCATTATTATCCTTACATTAAGGGCAGCTCTAATCTTGATATGGAAAAAATATATATAGAAAAGCAGACGGACAAGGAATCCTACGCCGGTGTCTGTGAGGACACACATCTTGGGATGACCCTTATATTTTATCTGCAAAACATTTCCGACTATGCCAAGTCCCAGTGGTTTAATTATTCCAACAAAAACTTCTCAAGAGTAAGGTTTGCGGGATTATCCACACAGGGAACCATACTTTTGGGTGTTAAGAAAAATAAGATACAAAAGATCACTGATTCCATAGAAAAAAGCTACAGAGACAATCTTATGTATGCCGTAAAAAAGGGCGACAAGGATGCTATGGAATACTATGCGCATGACGAAATGCTTACCTATGAATACCTTGCAAAAAGAGTAAAAAATGAAGATATCCTTTCAATCATTGATACCTCCATTATGCCTTGCGGAATAGAATGTGATCACTATTCTGTCATAGGAAACATTTTAAGTGTACGGGAAGAAAAAAATTCGTATACGGATGAGCTTGTATATAATCTTCTTATTGAAACTTACGACTTACTTATCAATGTAGGTATCAACAGTATCGACCTTGAGGGCGAGCCTCTTCCGGGCAGAAGATTCCGTGGAGAAATATGGCTTCAAGGCTATGTGAAGATATAATTTTACTTGTGAATTATGACTATAAGATGTATAATTAGAAGAGTGTTTGCAAAAATGTTTCCGTAGCTCAGCAGGATAGAGCAACCGCCTCCTAAGCGGTAGGTCGGGCGTTCGAATCGCCTCGGGAACACTTATTTTATAAATCATCAAATTAAAGGAGGACAGGTATATTATGAAGCATAAAAAGAGTGCAACATTAACTGTAAGTGCCGTAGCCTTTGTAGCTGCATTACTTGTGGATTTATATATGATAATTGCTTATCCGGCAAAGCTGAGTGTTATTATAGCAATTTCACTTATTGTTGTAATTGATACTTATTTTTTGGTTGACAGTATCCTTTCTCTTGTTGATGATATTGCATCAATTAATATTGATAAACAAAATGAGCTTACAAAGGTTCAGAAAGGTATTTATTCAGTTGCTAAAAGAGAAGAGATTTCAAGGGGTGAAAGTATGTCATCACTTGTAGATACCTTAACAAGCATGAAAGAAGAGAACGCTAAGCTCATGAACGATTTGCTTGAACAGGACAAGGTAATTAATAAATTTCAGGTTAAAAAGAACATGGATAATACTACCCAGATTGTCAACAGCAATGAAAAGCTTGCCATGCTTATCGCTCAAATGGCTACAGCCAATGCTAAGTCTTCTGACGAAGCAATCGAAATACTTAATGACATTTGCAAAGAGCTTGAAGAAAGAAACGAGAATCAAAGCAACGCCAAGGATTACTCACATCTTCGAGTTATGAAATCAAATGTCGATTAATTACGGAGTAAACTATGGACTACATTGTTTTTGATCTCGAATGGAATCAATGCTGCGGTGGAAGAGACTTTGAAGAATCAAGAATGCCATTTGAGATAATTGAAATCGGTGCAGTAAGGCTCGATAAGAAATTTAACTTAATAGACCAATACTCAAGTATTATAAAACCAAGACTATACAAAAGACTTCAGCCACACATAAGAGAGATTTTAAGCTATGATGAAAAAACTCTCAAAAAGGGCAGACCGTTTGATATGGTATGCAGAGAATTTTTTAAATGGTGTAATAGTGGCGGAGAATATTCCTTTGTTACCTGGGGACCGATGGATTTAAACTATCTCCAAAACAATATGGAATATTATCATATGAAGCCTCTCGAAACTCCGCTTAAGTTTTACAATCTTCAAAAGATATATGCGGATGTTCAGGGAGATGAGCTTATAGCAAAGCTTGAGACTGCGGTAAATACCCTTGGCATCGAATCTGACAGACCTTATCATTCCGCTCTTAATGATGCTTATTATACAGGAAATGTTTTAAAAAAGCTTCATCCTTCGGACTTCGAAGACAGATACAGCTATGATATATATAATAATCCCAAGGAAAAGGAAGAGGAAATTATATCATATCACAAAAATTATATGGAACACATTTCCATGGAATATGACAGCAAAAAAGAAGCTATGGAAGATAAAGATCTTCTCAATGTCAAATGCTATAAATGCCACAGAAAAACATCAAAGAAAATCAAGTGGTTTGCCAACACACCAAACTCTTATATATGTGTATGCAAATGCTGGTATCACGGCTATATATCAGCAAAGATAAAGTTTAAGCAAAGCAAAGATAATAAAATATTCGTAATAAAAACCGTTACACCCGAAAATAAAAAGGGTGTTGAAGCGATAAAAGAAAGACAGATTGAACTTCGGGAAAAGCGCCAGGAAAAGCGCCATAATCGCAAAAAAACAGCCTCATAAAATATGAGGCTGTTTTTTATATTAAATCATATTTACTAAAACTTCCCACATGAAAAAGTGGGGTTGCACCTTGAAAACTCAATAATGTAGCTAAAAATATATATTTGTTACGCTGCTGGTTGCAATTTTAACAATGATTCCTGAAGATATGCGGGTAGTCTCATTACAAAATCATCCATAAATGCGTTCATCTGAGCATCACTAACATTGAAGATTTCTCCTATACTTGCCAACATTGCTTCAAGTATTATCTGCATTGAATGACGAAAAGTTATATCTTCTAATTCATTTGCTAAAAAGAAAAATATCTCACCAAGAGTTCTGGTATCTTCGGACTTCCTTTGTTCCAGAGCCACCATCAGATATCTTGTGAATACTACTGCAACATGAGCTGTAAGTGCATCATAAGAAAGACTGTGACATTCACCTACAAGATTCAGTGTGGATTTGCAGGTTTTGAAAAATGTTTATATCTGCCAGCGTTTGCCATAAATACGTATGATCTCTTCGGGTTCAAGATTTACATTAGTGCTGATAAATGCTATCCAGTCTTTTCTTTTTTTATTATTGCGGACACATACTATGCGCGCTGGAATAGCTTCATCACCATCGCCTATAGTAACATCTACAGAGAGCAAATACCTGCTACGACCACGACGCTTCTTTGAGATACCATATATCTTATTCAGATTCAGTTTTTCTCCATTGAAAGAGTAACGGATCTTTGGACTCTTACGTATCATGGCAATAGAATCATAACCAAGCGCTTTGATTGCAAGTATTTGAGCAGGGGTTGAAAACCAACTGTCAAATAGAACATAATCTGCTTTATGACCAGCTGCTTTGGCTGTTTTAAGGAGTTCAAGCATTGCGTCAGTACCTTTCATCTGAGCAAGTTTTCTTCTTCTGGCAGCAATAGACCTGCCATCAAAAGTATTCTCTTTGCAGTACTGATTCTTCTTTTTTGAAGATGCAAGAAGCGTACTGTTTACAGGTAAAAATGTATTGCCGTCTGTCCAACCTAAAGTCATTAGACGATAACCGGTTTTATATTTCATAGAGCAGTGATCAAAAATTTTAGACGCAAGTTCCGTATGTTTACCACTGGTTCTTTCAAATGTACTATCATCTATGATAAATGCATTTACACGTTCCGCTGAAGTGAGAGGCTCTACAGTATCAGCAACAGCCTTGGAAAGAAGCGTAGTAAAACGTAACCAGTTAGTTTTAATAGAATTTAAAAAGCGATAGTAAGTGTTCTTGGAAAAGGATTCATGAAAAGAATCTGTCTTCATCTGCATATACATACTAGCCTTTTTAAAGACATTACACAGCTTATAAAGAAATATATCTATGACAGGAACGCCTTTTTCTTTACCTGCATTACATTTGCGGAGCAAATTCCCTATGTGAAATGTGGAAAAAAATGAAGAAATTGCATTTGATAGTTTTCTTTCTTGGTTATTCTGTGATATAATGGACATGGCATAAATCTCCTTTGGTATTAGGTTTTTTGTCAATTCCATTATACCACAAAAAGAGGGTTTATGCCTTTTTATTTGGCTACATTATTGAGTTTTCAAGGTTCATTTCACACCATTTTGGTGTGGGAAGTTTTAGATATTTAATTAATCGGCTGCCTTTTCGCTGTTCCGGCTTTCCTCGGATAAGCCTTAGGAGTAGATCTTTCCTTTTTAATAAATATAAAGCTTCGTCCATTACCTTCAATCTCAAGCTTTTCAACCCTGTCAATTTTACCGCCGAGCACTGATACAGCCTTTTTCCCATCTGCCAATTCCTGTTCAATATCGTATGACTTATAAGGTATAAACCATCCGCCAATCTTTACAAAAGGAAGACAATACTCGGATAAAACCGCCATATTGGCAACCGCTCTGGAAACAGCTATATCATAAGCCTCGCGCAAATTCTTATCACGTCCGCCTTCTTCCGCTCTACCATGAACCGCCTCAATGCCTTTAAGTCCAAGCTCCTCTATAACCTCATTTAAAAACCCCACTCTCTTATTAAGAGAATCAAATAAGGTAACCTTAAGTCCCGGACATATAATCTTAAGCGGAATACCCGGAAATCCTGCACCGGTTCCTACGTCAATCATCCTTTCATCTGACAATTTATGATACTTAAGGAGTGCCACACTATCAATAAAATGCTTTAAAATAACCTCATTCCTATCGGTAATTGCCGTAAGATTCATAACCTTATTTTTCTCAATAAGCATCTCATAGTACCTTTCAAACTGTGAGATTTTATTATCATCCATTAATGCTGTATCTATATTATCTAAAAATTCTTTCAATTTCTTCATAATCTTCGTCCTCAAATAAATAATATTAATTACTTTATTCAATAAACTTTAGCGTGCCTGCGATATACTTATATAACTACAGACAACTCAAAAACTCAGAAATTTATCCCTTTGCGGTAATATAGATAAGCAGTACGGAGATATCCGCCGGTGAAACTCCGGAGATACGTGATGCCTGTCCTATAGACGCAGGTCTTATGGCCGCGAGCTTCTGCCTTGCTTCCTTACGAAGATTGGATACATCATCATAATTTATATCCTCAGGTATAAGCTTTTTCTCCATCTTTTTAAACTGCTCAACCTGTTGTTTTTGACGTATGATATATCCTTCATACTTTATGTCTATATTAATCTGCTCGATAATCTCAGGTGTAAGCTCTCCCACATCTGCTCTTCCTTCATCTATCTCAGCGATTTTTTCATAATCAAGCTCAGGTCTTCTTATTAGCTCCGCAAGAGAAACCGCGGTTTTTAATGGTGTACTTTCATATTTTTCAAGAAAGGTTTGGACTTTTTTATTACCGCCGACCATTATCTCATTAAGTCTTTTTATCTCATTATTTATCTTATCTCTTTTATCACAAAATGCTGCATAACGCTCATCATCTATAAGCCCGATTTCATGTCCTATATCTGTAAGCCTTAAGTCTGCATTATCCTGTCTTAATAATAGCCTGTACTCCGCTCTTGAGGTCATCATCCTGTATGGCTCCTGAGTTTCCTTGGTTACAAGGTCATCAATCAATACTCCGATATAGCCTTGAGAACGATCAAGTATAACCGGATCCTTACCCTGAAGCTTTCTCGCTGCATTTATACCTGCCATAATTCCCTGTGCAGCAGCCTCCTCATAGCCTGAGCTTCCGTTTATCTGACCTGCGGCAAAAAGACCGTCAAGCTCTTTAAATTCAAGATTGGCCTTAAGATTAACAGCATTTATACAATCATACTCTATGGCATAAGCATTTCGTATAATCTTAACATTTTCAAGTCCCGCAACCGTACGAATCATGGCATACTGAACATCCTCCGGCAAAGAGGAAGACATACCACCCATATACATTTCGTTGGTAAACTCGCCTTCCGGCTCGATGAAAAGCTGATGCTTATTTTTATCCGGGAACTTCATTACCTTATCCTCGATGGAAGGACAGTACCTCGGTCCCGTGCCTTCAATAAATCCTGAAAAAAGCGGCGAACGGTCAATATTTTCCTTTATTATCTCATGAGTTTCTTCATTGGTATAGGTAAGCCAGCACGATATCTGCTCACGTTTTATATCCTCCTCCTTGTTGGTAAAAGAAAAAGGAACTATATGTTCATCACCCTTTTGCTCAACCATCTTAGAAAAATCTATGGTTTTCTTATCAAGTCTTGCAGGGGTACCGGTTTTAAACCTTCTTATAAATATACCTGCTTCCTTCATAGAATCAGAAAGATGATTGGCTGCCATTAGTCCGTTCGGACCGGTATAATTAACCACATCTCCGTATATACATCTCGCCTTAAGATATGTACCTGTACAAAGAATAACCGCCTTTGCATAGTAAACCGCACCCGAAAATGTTCTTACTCCACTGATGACCTTCTTAAAGTCATCCTCTTCATTTATATCAACCTCATACAAAAGCTCGGAAACCTCCGCCTGTCTTAAGGTAAGGTTTTCCTGATTTTGAAGTGTAAGTCTCATCTGCTTGGTGTACTCAACTTTATCCGCCTGCGCTCTTAAAGAATGAACCGCAGGACCCTTTGATACATTTAACATCTTGGACTGTATGTAGGTTTTATCAATATTTTTACCCATTTCTCCGCCAAGTGCATCCAGCTCACGAACCAGATGACCCTTGGAGCTTCCGCCGATATTCGGATTACACGGCATCATCGCCACACTGTCCATGCTTATCGTAAATAAAATTGTATTCATTCCCATGCGCGCCGAAGCAAGCGCAGCCTCACAACCCGCGTGACCTGCACCTACAACTACCACATCATATTCTTCAACTACTGAATTAACGTTCATTTTATAGCCTTCCTGACCTTTTTCTGTAGATACTTTACTTTGCCTATTATACACTTTTAACCACGGTTACTCAACTTAAAAATAATTGACATAAAAAAAAAGATATTCTATAATATATTTAACAAGCTAGTCGGGAAGGTGACCACTACTCACCTGTTCTGGCGAAATATTAAGTTAAAACAGTCGTCTGCTACTTGCCAGTGTCAGGACGGCTGTTTTTACTTTCTCTATGTAATCTGACTATATCAATCACCAACTTTAAAATGGCAACAACAATCATCAGTAATTCATATGTACTCATAAGCATCACCCTTTCTGCAAGCTCAGAACAGGTGAAAGCACGTCCCCCCGACTAACCGGTTAAATACACTATAGTTTTATCATTCGTGGAATTTAAAAAAGATATATAAAAGTATATAGATAATATAATACTTGATTCAATAAAAGTAAACACCTGATTTACAAAGACTTTAAAAAATTAGCCAGTAATTGCTGTTGTTCTTCAGATAATTTGTATAGGCTTTTTCTATTTTAAATTTATGTTGACAACAACTATAAACGACTATAAAATAATATCATAACTATAAATGAATATAAATGAATATAAACGACTATAAAAATTTTTAAAAACTATAAACGAATATAAATGGAGTGATAATTATGAATACAGCCAACCCATATACTTTAATGTTTGGAAAAGAACCTATACAAATGATATCAAGAGTAAGTGAATCTGAAGATATATATCGAAATTTTCTTTCTGAAGTATCACCGCAACAGGTATATATGATAACCGGTGTAAGAGGCTCAGGAAAGACGGTTATGATGACAGAAGTTTCAAATGAAATCAGTAGTCATGAGGACTGGATCTGCATTGAACTGAATCCGGCAACGGATTTATTGACATCACTTGCCGCAAAGCTCTATGATGATGTGCGCCTTCATCCTATATTTGAGGAGGCAAAGATAAGCCTTTCTTTTTTGGGTGTTGGCCTAGGTGTTGAAATTAAAAAGAGTACGCCGATATCAGACGTGGGAGTTGCACTTAAAAGACTGTTTGAAACTGTAAAAAAGC
>CALGGL010000234.1 GCA_937915975.1 uncultured Lachnospiraceae bacterium
CTATATCTTGATTATATACTCTAATTTTCTCTAAAAAAATAATGAAATCATCAACATTAATATAATCATTATGACTTCTAAATTCTTTTTTATTTTTAGGAGATGAAAAATGTATTTTTGGAGTAATAAATTTCCAACTATTAAATATCTTCCTATAGTCTATTTCACTAGGATTACATATATGATGATGATAATCTAGAATAATTGGTATATTTAATAATTCTGATATATAAGTAACATCGCTAATATTAAATACTTTATCATCATTTTCTATAGCAATTATATCTTTTAAATATCTAGGCAATCTATTATATGTATTTATAAACCTTTTTATAGATTTTTCTTTTCCAAAAACATTACTTCCTACATGTAAGACTAATATTTTATTTTTTATACCAACTTGTCGATTATTGTACTATAAGTTCGATTTATTGTCAATACTATTGCGCATAATAAATAAAAGTTTTTTTTCGAGGCGGCTTACCTGCACCTGACTTATACCTAATTCCTTTGCAGTTTCATTTTGGGTTTTATCTTGAAAATATCTTAGATTTATGAGCTTTTGTTCCTTTTCGTCAAGCCCTTTCATGGCCTGTTCTATTATGATTTTATTATATAAATTTTCCTCGGCAAGACTTGATGCGGTTTCATCGGAAAGCTTGTCCACAAGACACATTTCATTTCCGTCGTGTTCATAAACAGGCTGGTAGATGGATTCAACCTCTTTATTCGCATCTGTTGCCAACACAATTTCTTCATCGGTTAATCCGGTAGCTTCCGATATCTCATCAATGCCGGGATCACGTCCGAGCTTAACAGACAGTTCTTCTCTTGCCCGGCTTATCTTATATCCGTTTTGTTTTAATATTCTTGAAACCTTAATCATTCCGTTATCGCGAAGAAATCTTTTTATTTCTCCTGCTATAAGCGGAACCGCATAGGTTGAAAACTTAACCTCATATTCTTCGCTGAATCTGTCTATGGCTTTAAGTAAACCTATACAGCCAATCTGATATATATCCTCCGGATCATAACCTCGTCCGAAGAATCTCCTTGCTATGCTCCAAACCAGACCGGCGTTATCGGAAACTATCTTTTCCTTTGCTTCTTTGTCACCCTTTTTCGCAAGTCGAAAAGTTTCCATTTCATTCATTATTCAAATTGACGGCCTGCCGCTCCTATCTCCTTCCACATTTTTACGGTTGTTCCCTCTTTGGGCTTTGAAACAACCTCAAGCTTATCCATAAAAGCTTCCATAAACGAAAATCCCATTCCGGATCTTTCCTCATCAGGTCTTGTTGTATACATGGGCTCCATTGCCTTTTTTACATCCTCTATTCCGTTACCGTAATCAATTACTTCAACATACACTTTTCTTCCGGTTACCGTTGCATTTATTACCACCTTACCCTCTTTATCACGATATCCATGTATAATTGAATTTGTAACAGCCTCGGATACAGCTGTTTTTACATCGGAGACCTCCTCCAATGTCGGATTTGTCCCTGTTATAAACGCAGCAATCACCATTCTTGCAAAGCCTTCATTTTGAGATTGTTATACAGTCTCTTTTCTGCGTGGTTTTCCAAATCATGAAAACGCAGTAGCTGTCAGTCATCATTGTATAGTAAGAGAGACGTTAGACTGCACTACTTGGAGAGGTCTATCTGCTGTGGTGACATCGGAACGCCTGCTGCTGAATAAACGCCTGCGCGTATGGGGTTGTGCTTCCATGCGTAGCGCAGTTTGGCAGGACGGGCTGTGGCTGAACGGATTATGATGTTCTTGCCATCAGTGTGTGCCTCGGCATTGACGAAACGACCATCGGAGCCTGCCGTCTCAAACTCATACAGACGGTCAGACTGACGCAGAGGTTGGTCGGCAGTGAGTGTGATGACATTGCCATCTGTATGCACGTTGGTAATTCGCGGAGAGAGAGGAGCAGACTTCTTCCATACCAAATGGTCAAATACATTGGCAACACGCTCCGC
>CALGGL010000235.1 GCA_937915975.1 uncultured Lachnospiraceae bacterium
CTTAATCTGTTTTAAATTTTCCGGAATAAGCTTTGCTCCGAGCTTAAGCTTTTCCTTATATACATTAAGATAAGATGTTATTTCCGTAATCTTATCATTTAATTCATTGACACTTTTAATTAAAATCTTCATATCATCATATAACTGAGGATTAACACCAACCTTAATTATTGTCTGTGTTTCCATTCTGTTACCTATACTGTTAACCTCTATATATGATTTGCACGCTATATCGCCACCGACAATAAAGCCTTTTCTTCCGCTTACAACAATTTTTTCTCCGCATTTTATATTACTGTGAAGAATTGAACCTGCATATATATCTGCTCCGACATCAACATTGGCGCTTTCGAAAAACTGGGCGTACACACTTCCGTCTGCCTTTATCAGACCTTTAGCCATACCCTGAACTCCGCCTTTAATCATAACATTTCCGCCGGCAGTCAGATTAGCTGCTTCAACTACACCGTTAACCTGTATATCGCCGCTGGCTTTAACCGAAAAACCGGTTTTAACCGTTCCGGCTATAACAACATTTCCGTCATATTCTATATCACCTGTGGATGCATCAACATCCGCAGGAACACTAAACGTATCCGAAACAAAGATGGTACCGTTTGTAAGACTGACATTACCGCTTACTTCACTATATAATATACATCCATCCTCAGACTCTCTTATGTTTCTTCCATGCTTAAGCTTTTTTATCTTAGGCTTATTTTGGGCAATTGTCTTTCCGTATACATCCTGTCCCGGCTTACCCATATCGTGAGGAGTAAGCTTTGCAAGCATATCACCCTCTTTAACCGGAGTAAATATACTCAAATCATGATAATCAACGCTTCCGTCCTCATTAAGCTTCGGCTTTGACATAGGCGATGTAGCAAAAAAATACTCAATAACGGTATCGGTTGCCATTACAGGCTTTAAGCCCTTTGCAACCGGTATATTAAGACAATACTGCCTTGCCATAAGAAATACATCTATTACCTTTTCCGAGATACCGTAAACAATCTTCTCATTGGCAAGCTCCAGTAATATTTCTCTTTTATCCATTTCCTTTCCGCCTGTTGACGGCGGATAAAATCTGATAAATGCAATAAGCTTATCAGGTGAAACACTGACAACCGCACTTTCATTAAACGGAGATATCTTTATATCGCAAAGCTTTCTTTCTATAACCTCGCTGCCCATACTTTCGATATCATTTTTAAGTGCAAGCTTGTCATTTATAGCAATTCCCTTTCTTTCAAGGAAATCCAAAACCTCTTTAAATTCTAATTTTTTTCCGTCACTAACGGCAGGATAAACAGTGACATATGTACCATCATCTTTGATATTAACCTTGAAGAAAGAATTTTTATATTTCATCATTTATCCTCCATTACACAGTTTACATGCCACAATAAAATCAACCCATAAATACTTCAAATTCATCACCGAGAGAAGTCTTAAGCTTTTTTAACGCCTTTGAATGAAGCTGGGAAACTCTTGACTCCGAAACTTCCATAACACGGCTTATCTCCTTTAGGGTTAAATCCTCATAATAATAAAGTAAAATAACCTTCTTTTCCTTCTCTGTAAGATAATCCAAAGCTTCCTCAAGCTTTTCCTTAAGCTCGCGCTCTTCAACAACTCTCTCCGGTTCTATGCGGGCATAGCTTCTGTTTGCGGAAGCCTTTACCTCATTACCCTGCTCAAGAAAATCTTCTATGGACGAAATATTGGAAATATTGGTCTGGCTGAGCCAATTAAGATATTCGTCCTCTGAAATTCCAAGTTCTTTCGCCATGTCACTGTCCGAATAATTCGGTCCGACTTCCTTCTCAAGAGTCTTTACCGCCGAATCGATAGCTTTCTGTTTTTGTCTTACAGAACGCGGTATCCAGTCAAGCTTTCTTATCTGGTCAAGGATGGAACCTCTTATTCTAAGGCTGGCATATGTTTCAAATTTTATTCCTTTGCCGTAATCAAACTTATCTATCGCATCAATAAGTCCAAATATACCGTAGCTTACAAGGTCATCATATTCAACGTTGGAACCGAGATATATGCTTAATCTTCCGGCAACAACCTTAACCAAAGGCACATATTCAATTATAATCTGTTCTCGGATAACTGCATTTTTGGAATGATTATATTCTATCCACAGCCTCTCCTTATTATCGATTACAGCCATCTTACACCCCTTTAATAATCACCCTATGATTCTTCGGCATTTTCAACAGTATTATTACCTGATTCATCAGTATTACGTTTTACATCATTATCAATCTTTGTTTTAGGCTCCATAAGTCTTATCTTATCTATAAGCTTTATGGCAACTGTTGCTATAATATAAAAAACAATAAGAACGATTATTAATATAATAAGAGAATCTATTATATCTCTTTCATACTTAATATTTAAAAGCATAGCTATAAGTGTAGCCGTTAAAACAATAATTGCTCTTGCATTTTTGCATTTTGTTTTAAAATCCAATTTCAACACCTCTGGTCAAATTTTATAGCTATCCGCACCGACTCTTGAAACCGTAAGCTCATATGTTTCGGGATCCATGAAGTAATAGAGGTTGCCGTCGTTGTAGCTGTACTCCATGGTCATGCGGTCGACCGTGGCGTTCTCGAACTTTGCCGTCGGGTTGAACGACGTCTCAGTAACGGCACCGGTGATGACATTCTTCATTTTTGTGCGGACGAATGCCGCTCCTTTGCCAGGTTTTACATGCTGGAACTCAATTACCTGCATAACCTGCCCGTCCATCTCGAAAGTAACACCGTTTCTGAAATCTCCGGCTGTAATCATATAAAGAATCCTCCAATAAACTTATAAGCTGTAGAATAAATATTTAATTAACTGATATATTTTATCTTATCATACTTTCTTTTGCAAGCATTTTATTGCACTCATCCCTTCAGATGCCCGTTTCCTCCAGGCGTGCGGCGGGAAAACTCACTATGAATACAGAGCCCTGTGGCTTGTTTGCGCCGATGGTTATCGTGCCTCCGTGAGCATGAACGGCGTCATGTACTATACTGAGTCCGAGGCCGCTGCCTCCCGATGCGCGGGACCTGGCCTTGTCAACACGGTAGAATCTCGTGAACACATTGAGTCTGTCCTCTTCCGGAATGCCTATACCCGTGTCTGCAACCGTGATCTCAACATTTTCCTCCCGTTTTTCAAGCCTAAGCTCCACGCTTCCGCCGGGAACATTGTATTTTACCGCATTTTCCACCAGATTGAAGATAATATGGAACATGTCGTCGCTTGTAGCCATGACAACACAAGCGTCCTGAAGACTGCACCTGAAAGATAAGTTTTTGTCGTCCGCCAGAGGCCTGGCGAGCGTATACGCATCAAGGGCC
>CALGGL010000236.1 GCA_937915975.1 uncultured Lachnospiraceae bacterium
TACTATAACACCGCCCGGCTTTACATATTTTGCGCCGGTTTTAAGTATCGCGCTCTGGAGCGCGGGCAATGCGTTTATATCCATTCTGCCGAGCTTTATATCCGGCTTACGCCGTATTATGCCAAGCCCGGAGCAGGGAACATCAGCTATAACCAAATCGGTATTGTTATCAAAATCGAATCCGAATTCTTCTTTTTCTATATGACGGGTAGCATCATGCTGACCGATAACAGCATTATCATAGCCCAGTCTTTCGATATTATCTTCAATTAAAGAAAGTTTATCTTCTGATATATCAAAGGAATAAGCCTCTCCTCTGCCGGCCATATATTCAAGTGCGGCAGTTGTTTTGCCTCCGGGAGCAGAACATAAATCAAGTAAAATAAAATCATCCGGCATCTCTTTTATCTGCTTAAACGCTTCATCTACAGCACATATAGAGCTTTCATCCTGTACAGTAAATTTTCCCTGTTTATATCCCGGCACCTTTTTTATAAAATCATAGCCTGATATAAGAAGCGCTTTATCCGAGTAGTATCCCCTTGTAACCTTAATTTTCTCCCCGGAAATTCTTTTTTCCAATTCCTCAACCGATATTACAGGTGTATGAACCCTTATTGAGGTTTCTCTTTCAATAAAGCATCCCTCAAGAATCTGTTCAAAATCAGCCGGATAATCTTTTTCAAGTTTTCTAATCAGAGCTTCGGGAACAGAATATTTAACTGAAAGATATGAGAAATAATCCTTTTCTTTATCCGGATATTTTATATTATCCTTATTTTTTGCAACGTTTCTGAGTAAACCGTTTACAAAGCCCGAAAGTCCCGCAAATCCATGCTTTTTTGCAAGCTTTACCGCCTCATTACAGGCTGCACTGTCAGGTACGCTGTTCATAAAAAGAAGCTGATATACTCCCATTCTCACTATGCATCTTATCTTTGGTTTTTGCTTGTTTGTTTTGACCTTTGAAAACTGATTAATTATATAATCAAGTGTAAGACGTGTTTCCGTAACACCTTCAGAGAGCCTTGTAATAAAGGCTCTCTCTTTTTTTTCTGAAAATTGATTTTTACTTAATGCTTTATTTAAAGCAATATTTGAAAAGGTATTATTTACCTCAATATCCATCAAAATATCAAGTACGATATCTCTTGTATCACTCATTATTATTCTCCAACGTGCATACCTACGGTAAGCTTATTGCCGTTCAGATATGCCGCAGCATCCATAGGCTTTTTCCCCTCCGGAAGAAGAAAAAGAATTGTCAAGGCACCTTCACCGCACTTTACGGTAAAATTCTTTTTTGTAACCTCGATTATTTCCCCCGGCTTTCCTTTTTTAAAAACAGGATTATCTGTATCTGCCACCCTTGCTTTTAAAAGCTTAACTGTTTTTCCGCCGATAACAGTATATGCACAAGGCCATGGTATAAGACCTCTTATAAGCCTTTCAATTACCTCTGCCGGTCTGTCAAAGTCAAGCTTTCCCATCTCCCTGGTAAGCATATGTGCATAAGAGCTTTCCGAATCCTCCTGCTTAGTTCTTACGGCAGTTTTATCTTCAAGCGCCTTAAGCGTTGAAACAATAAGACCTGCTCCTGCTTTGGCAAGCTTATCATGGAGAGTTTCTCCGGTATCGTAAGGTTCTATCATAACCTCACATTTTTCTATCATATCTCCGGTATCAAGCCCTTTTTCCATATACATAGTCGTCACTCCGGTCTTATCTTCACCATTGATAATTGACCACTCTATCGGTGCTGCCCCCCTGTACTTCGGAAGCAGTGATGCATGTATATTTATGCACCCCAAAGGCGGGATATTGAGAATGCTTTCCGGAAGTATCTGTCCGTAAGCAGCCACAACTATAGCATCGGGTTTGCATTTTTTTATTTTATTTACAGCCGATTCTTCTTTTATCTTTTCCGGCTGATATACCTCTATACCATACTCCGTCGCAGCCTCCTTTACGGGTGTCGGAACCAATTTATTGCTTCTTCCCTTTGCCTTGTCAGGCTGTGTAATAACCAAAACCACCTTATGTCCCGCTTCAATAATGGATTTTAAAGGATATACCGCAAAATCCGGAGTTCCCATATAAACAATTCTCATAAATTATACCTCGATATTAATCTTCATCTGCAGGAGGCGCATCAATACTGTGAAGTCCGTCCGTAGCCAGATCCTTATATAAGATACCGTCAAGATGATCAAGCTCGTGACATATGGCTCTCGCCAAAAGCCCCTCACCTTCAACGGTTATTTCATTCATATTTCTGTCAAGCGCCTTACAGACAACATGATTAGGACGCTTAACATTTCCCGAAAGTCCCGGAAGACTCAGGCAGCCTTCCTCCCCCTCCTGTTCACCGTCTGACTCGGTTATGACGGGATTTATTAACACAAGAGGATTATCATCCATAACGTCAATAACAACCAGTCTTTTGAGTATTCCAACCTGTGGCGCCGCAAGTCCCACACCGTTGGCATCGTACATTGTATCAAACATATCATCAATCAAAGTGCTTATTCTGTCCGTCATTTTTTCGACAGGTTTACAGGTTTTTCTAAGAATGTCATCTCCGTCAATTCTTATTTTTCTTATAGCCATTTCTATACCTCTTTTCTAAATAATTTTATATTATTTATCAGTATGTATTAACAGGATTAACATCAAACATTATACTGATTTCTTCGTAATCGTCAAATGTCTCCCTTATCTTCGCAAGCTTTTCCAAGTCATCCGACTTAATATATATTACCCTTCTGTATATGTCATTAATCTTTACAATGGATGCATCG
>CALGGL010000237.1 GCA_937915975.1 uncultured Lachnospiraceae bacterium
TTTTTTCAGGTAATCCAACTTCTTTTTTCACTTAATTTAATCCTCCTCATAATATTATTACTAATTCCGGCAAACTATAAAACTCATCTATTGCTATTATGAAGATATCACATCAGACAGCTATTATCAATACAAAAGTCTTTCTATGAGTTTCATCTTATGAATCATCTTATTCTATGCCTATTCCGTTACCCAGACCTACGCCGCTATGAAGCTGTACAACCGCAGGCCTGTTATTTTTTCTGGCATACCCATCTGCCATAGCTACTGCTATACTCTCCTGTAGACAGGTAATATATTTAAATGATGGATATTTACCCATAGCATGGTCCGATTAATTCTTCACCCCAATACCCAAACTCCGATAACACACATAAAATTTTTTTCATTAAAAGCATCTCCTTTCTACTACATTCCGGGTTTATGGTTACGAATCTCATATGTGTAAAAATATGAGATTCCAATAACAGAAAATAAGGGCATTTCTATTTCTGCTATATAATATATATATTCTTCATTACATCAGAATATTCCATAAAAAATAAGACAGTTAAAAACTGTCTTACTTAATAAATTCTTAACCAAGATGATTAATGTATAAGACGACTAATACGACGAAAACATATCAGACTTATATTATCAATAATAAAGTATCTAATAGGCCACTTCGATATATTTTATAATATTTTATCGTTAATCAACCACTTCCACGCAGGCACTACTGGTATTTTTATTCCATCAACATCAAATTCAGATTCCTCACTATTAGTAATAATCATACATTTTGTATCAGGTATATAATTATGAAGCTTCTTAAAAGCATTTACTTCCCTATCCATTGTATCAATATTATCTAATATGCTATAACTAACCTGAATTGCAAGTTTTTCATCAGGTATATAGAAATCAATTTCAACATTTTTCTCAAAATAAAATACATTTTCATTGCCATATCTTCTAATCAGTTCAATGGCTACCAGATTTTCAAGCTGTGCAGTTTTGCCATCAATAAGAAAAAGTCCAAGCAAACCTGTATCCATAAAATAATATTTAGGTGCAGTTTCCTTCTCAACAAGTTTTGCAGCATAATTTTGTATTGTGAAAAGTATATATGATTCAACTATAAATCCCATATAATTTATAACAGTCTGTTTTCCTATTGCTGCTCCCGTGCTTTTCAAAATATTTACAAGCCTGTTGTATGATAATGGTTTCATTATAGACTCTGCAACCTTCTTTAATATTAATCGTATTGCAAAATCATTTGTTATTTTATTCCTTGTAATAATATCTCCAAGATAGATTGTCTGGTAAATACTGTTCAAATAATCGCGTTTATTTCTTATATCAACCAATTCGGGAAATGCTCCAAATTCAACATATTGATTATATAAGTTCATAATTACTGCTCTATCCTTTGTACTAATTACATTAGTATGATCAATAGTTATATTTCCGGCATTAATATATTCCTGAAACGAATATGGAAATATCTTTACAATCATAAATCGTCCGCCAAGCGTGGATGCAATTTCACTACTCAACATTTTACTATTGCTTCCTGTAATGTTTATCCTATATTTCGTATCAGCAAGACGACGTACGAACTTCTCCCACCCATATATATTTTGAATTTCATCAAAAAACAGATATGGTTTTATATCAGAACCCGCAATCTCAAGTCCTATTTCAAGAATTGAATTTAGCTCGTCTGCATTCAATTCTAATAAACGTTCATCTTCAAAATTAACATACACTATGTGATTAATAGATACTCCTTTATCCATCAGGTTTTTGATCTGCTGATACATCATATATGATTTACCTGTACGCCTGATTCCAACAAAGCAATAATTAACATTATCTTCAAGGTTATAATCTCTGTGGACGATAGGATTATTAAGATACATTTCTTTTTGGTCAATCATTATTTGCTTTAATAGATCTCTGTTCATAGTGATTCCTCCCTTTATTAAAACCATTATATGTCATTTTTGTCTTGTGCGCAAGACAAAAATATAAAATTTTCGTCTTATGTGCAAGACAATAATAAGCTATTTTTGTCTTATATGCGAGACAAATTCATTTTGAATATGAACCAATAAAAACAGCTATCTTACTATTTTCCCCTAATCTATGATTTATAATTCTCTTACCTTTTAACTGCAAACACTACATCCGCAACATATATAAGCACCATCACGATACCCTCAAGCCTGTTAATATCTCTCTTTGTAATGGCAAATATATAAGTAATTATGCTGATTGCAATCAACACAATCATATCATACAAAGAAGCAAGATTTACCGCAACAGGGTGTATAACTGCAGATACGCCAAGTATAAGTAAAAGATTAAATATATTTGAGCCTACCGCATTTCCGATTGCAAGACCTGTTTCGCCCTTTCTTGCTGCCACGATAGAGGTAACAAGTTCGGGAAGTGATGTTCCGACTGCAACTATAGTAAGTCCGATAAGCGTTTCGGTCATGCCCGCTGCCCTTGCGATATATTTTGCACTGTAAACAACAGCCTGACCTCCACCTATTATCATCGCAAGACCTATAAGGATAAGTACTGCACATTTTAATATAGGCTTGTTTGCCGCTTCTTCCTCCTTCTCGGGATTTTTTCTTGCATCTGCTATAAGATATATAATATAAATCACAAACAATGCTATAATTATAATTCCGGTGATTCTTCCGACCTCACCCACATTTTCGTCCATACTGTGATCAGATACTCCACCTTTTATCATTGCTTTTCCGCAGGTCATAGCAAGCACGAAAACCGTTGTCAGTATCGAGACCGGAAAATCCCTTTTTATTATACCTTTATCAACCGGTACGGAATGTATAATTGCACACACTCCAAGGACGCACAGCAGATTAAATATGTTGGAACCAACCACGTTGCTTAAAGCAATTTCATTTGAACCCTGAATTGCCGCCGAGGTACTTACCGCAAGCTCCGGCGCACTGGTTCCGAGTGCAACTATAGTAAGTCCTACTATAAGCCCCGGAACCTTAAAGTTCTTCGCCAAAGCAGCACTTCCGTCCACAAATAAATCCGCGCCCTTAATGAGCAGAACAAAACCTATGATTAATAATAAAATGTTTAAAAATATCATAATTATTTTTACTCCATTGACTTATTTTTTTAAGCTATTATTTTACTTCGTCTTCCATATCATAAAGCTTATCAACATCTTCTATTCTTTAATCTTTTTTGTTCTTTTCCTCCTCTTCTTTATTCTCATCCTTTAAATTTTTATTAGCTCCGCGATACTCGGATATATAACCTATCAATCCCGCACCGGCAGCTATAACAGTAAATATTATTACCATAATGTTCATAAAATTCATTATCATATCCTCCCAAAATTAGCTTCTATATGCATTCACCATGCATTTACTATGTGTACTCACTATGTATCAACTATGTTTTCCACTAATTAGTAACTTCTGAAAAAACACATGATTTAATCATAAAGGGACGCATGATATCTGATTTTTCTATATATCTTATAAATAATCATTACCACCAGTGAAAGCAATATATACAGACATAATATGAGGCTAAAGCCTCCGCCTAAAATAACCACAAGCCAAACCAAAAAATTTTTCATATCAAATAAACTCCTTTCTGATAAAAATAAGTATGCAAAAAGGAGCTGATGAAAAACCGTCAGCTATCATATTAAATATTAAATTGTTTCAAACGCTCTTTCATCAACTCCGTGAAAGGCGTTTTCTTCCGTCGATGTCGTGAATGTAGGCAATGATAAATGCCCTGAAACGATTGAATTTTACACGGTATAATCCGCGTGAACCAAAAAATGTATGAAAGCATCCCAACAAAAATGCCAGGATAACAAGCAAAATTATATTTCTTTTATTAAAGGAACCGGAACGTTTATTATTCTTATAATCTCTGATCAATTCCGGCACAGAAGTATTCTTTTCGGCATGGACAGTCTGAAGATGGTCACTTACCTCTACCACCTGACTTGTAATGTTGCATTTTTCCTTATGCTCGGAAAACAAAGCATAATCATCCATTCCCATACCCTGAATCGAAAAAACGACAGCTATAAGAAAAATATAAATTATTAAATTCTTGAATTTACTAATTTCAGTTCCTACCATTTAATCTTTTCACTCTTCTTATCAATCATAAAATAATTGTTATATACATACAAATTAATCTTTGTATTTACACCATAAGGATGATCGGTTCTTCCAAGCTGGTACATTATAAATCTCGGTCCTTCAGGTGACTGAACCAAAATCTTGCAGGTCTGTGCATGAATACCGTTTAAAAGATAATTATCATCCATATATCCATAGACAGTACCCTGAATCTTCTTTCCATGAATTTTAACCATTAAAAATCTAACTATAGGCTTAATCATTATAACAAATGCAACTATACTGATAATTAAAAATGGCAAAATAAAAATTAACATATGAGTAGCCATACCAAAAAGCGCCGGTTTTCCTATACTTGTAAAACTATTAAGATTATCATCACTGATACTTATATTCTTTGATATTCCATATAAAGTCAGCGGAACAACTAATCCAATCAAACCAAACATTACAAAGAAAATACCCGGAAATATAACATTCCAAAATCCGATATTAACCTCCTTGCACTCCAGCACAGGATATTCCATATCAGCCTTTGCAGTATTAAGCCCGGTCATAGAACCACAATACGGACATATCTCCGAGGTCACCGGTGCTCCACAGTTTTTACAGTTTATAGCCTTGCTTTCCATAACATAATCCCCCACAGATCATATTAGAGCTCTATATAATTTATTACTTTTTATGTCTTTTGTTTTTCTTAACTTCAGATTTTTTAGCTTCTTCATTTTGGGTAGCCTTACCATCTATCTTTTTATCTGCATCCTTTTTATTATCAGTCCTTGATTCAACTTTCTTTAATTCAGCCTTAGTCTTGTCATCAGCATTCTGTTTTTTTGTATCAGACTTTGACTTATCCTCTGCATTCTGCTTCTTTGTATCAGCCTTTGACTTAGCCTCTGCAGCATGTTTCTTTACATCAGATTTAGCCTTATCCTCTGCGTTCTGCTTCTTTGCATCAGTCTTTGCCTTATCCTCTGCGTTCTGCTTCTTTGTATCAGCCTTTGCCTTTTTACTCTGCTTATACTTTGCATCATCCTTTGCAGTTTTTTCTTTCTTGTCTTCCTTTTTATCTTCCTTCCTATCTGCTTTTTCCAGAGCAACTGCAGCATGCTTCTTATTGGCAGCATCTCTTCTATCGCTGTCACGCAGCAACTCCTCGTATTCCTCTTTGGATAACGGCTTTTGAACAGGCTCGATATACATGGACTCATAATAATGATAAAGTGCCTTATATTCCTCACTAAATATATCATTGGCATGTCCATGCATCTCATCAAAGTTCTTATCACCGCCAACTTTTTTTATGACGTGAAGCGAAACATTTGCAGCATGAGATGCTATACGCTCAAAGCTGTTTATAAGGTCAAAAAGTGATACTCCACCCTCTATGCTGCAATCACCTGCCTGAAGTCGATCAACGTGATGGGACTTTATTATCTCCTTCAAATTATCTATCGCCTCCGATAACGGCTCAACCCTTACCGCAAGCGCACCGTCATCATTTATAAATGCATTGAACGTATTTTCCATAGTGTACTCAACCGCAGCTGCAATTGTATCTATCTCGCGGTGTCCATAAGGTGAAAAATGTATATTTTTCTCATTCTTATCCTGGGCTACATATGCGATGCTCATACAATAATCACCCATTCTCTCGAAATCGCTGATTGAATTAAGTATCTCCGATACAACCAGCTTATCGTTACTGGTAAGTCGTCTTCGGTCAATTTTTACCACATATGACGAAAGCGCAGTTTCACACTTATCTATGAACGACTCATTGCTCTCCATAACCGGAAACTTTGATGCATCATATTTGTATATCATGCTTGTGGCAAGCTTGTAGTTGTCAAGTATTGCCTCACCCATCTTAGTTATCAGATTTCTGCACTCTGACAATGCAACGGTAGGAGTATTTAAGAGCATATCATCAAGCCTTGCAAGTTCCTTGCCCTGTTCCTTATCGGCATCCTCACCCACAATCTTATCGCATATCCTTGCAACCTTTTCGGTAAATATAAGCAATATAATACTTGTGATAAGGTTAAATGCAAGGTGTACATTTGCGATATTACCACGATTTACCACATTATCAAAAGCATTAATACCTATTGTATAATGCACCAGATATACCAAGGTCATAAAGAATACCGCTCCAAATATATTGAAGAACAGGTAACTTACGGAAACCTTCTTTGCCTTCTTATTTGAACCCACAAGTCCGAGTACGATAGGCATACATTTACCGATATTGATACCTACAACTATAGGAAATGTAATCGCATATGTAATTGTTCCTGTTGCTGAAAGTGCCTGAAGAATACCTACGGCAGCATTTGAGCTTTGAATAATTGCCGTAATTAATAATCCCGCCAAAAGACCTAAAAGCGGATTTTTAAAGCTTGTAAAAAACGACTGAAATTTTGCAGATTCCTTAAGAGGCTCAAATATCTGCTCCATAACCGTCATACCGTAAAAAAGCATACCAAGTCCAACAAGTATACCTGATAAATCTTTAGTTTTCTTTTTCTTTGAAAATATAGCGATAAATGCACCTATGGCAAGAAGCATAGCAGCAAACGAAGACGGTTTAAGAAGTTTAAATATAAGCGTATCGGAACCAAGATCACCGAGACGAAGTATCTGTGCCGTAACAGTACTACCCACATTTGAGCCAAATACTACAGGAAGTGCCTGTGCAAGCTTCATTATGCCTGCGTTTACAAAACCGCTCATCATAATTGTTACTGCTGCCGAGCTTTGAATAACGGCAGTTACACCAACACCAAAGCCCCAGCCCTTCATCGGACCGACACCTTTTTTCTTGCTGGTTGTAAGCTTGCCCAGAATTTTTTCAAGTCCTGAGCCTGCAAGCTTTTCAAGGGATGATGTCATAAGACTCATACCATATAAAAAGAGGCCGACTCCTCCAAGTAATTGTAATACCGCAATAACGTCCATTGTTTTATCCTTACTAATCATTCATTTTATTTTCATAAACCGGCGAATTAAGTCTTGCCTCAAAATCATCGTGTGGAAGCGGCTTGTCAAACAGATATCCCTGAATCATATGACATTTCTGTTTCTTCAAAAATTCAGCCTGTGTCCAGGATTCAACTCCCTCACATATAACGTGACGGTTCAAATCCTTAATCATATAGATAATATTTTTAACAAGGCTTTCATTCGCCTCATCACCTATACCTATTCCGTCAATAAATGATTTATCTATCTTAATAACATCAACATTCAATTTCTTAAGCAATGAAAGCGAAGAATAACCTGTTCCAAAATCATCTATGGATATATGTATCCCCTTGCTTCTCATCTTATCAACAAATTCGGTAAATGCATCAAAGTCTTCATAACCTGAAGATTCGGTAAGCTCAATCTCAAGGTATTCGCTGTCTATATTATAACGTTCAACTATCTCCAAAACATGCTCTGCAAATTGCGGATTTCTAAGGTGCAGCTTTGAAAAATTGGATGATATTCTTACAGGCTTAATTCCGTTATCCAGCCAGGTACGTATATCCTGACATACCTGTTCAAACACATAAAAATCAAGCTCTGTTACGCGTCCTTCCTCCTCAAGCACAGGAATAAACTTAAACGGTGGTACAATCTTATCATCCTTCCACCATCTTACAAGTGCCTCCGCTCCACATAGAGTTGTATCAAACACATTAACCTTAGGCTGATAATAAACAACAAATTCTTTGTGCTTTATGGCACTTTGATATTCTGCAAGAAGCGTTTTTCTGTCATACGCCTGCTCGAGCATATTTTCCTCAAACCATATATTGTCAACTGCCTTAAGCTTGGTCTGACTTAATGCAAGATGTGCATCATCGACTATTGTACCAACGTCATAGCCCTCTTTAATCTTGCACAAACCACATCTTGTCTCAAGCTGAATAATATGGGCTTCATTATGATAATCCACAGTGATTGAAACCTTATCCAGAAAATTAATAAACTCATCTATTTTATCGTTTCTTATAAGAAGAATAAATTTATCTCCACCAATTCTTGCTATTCTTTCATCCTTATCAAGTCTTTGAGAAACTGTGTTTGCAAAATTTCTAAGTGCCATATCGCCAACCGTAGAACCAAGCTGCTGATTGACAATTGTAAAATCCTTAATATTGGTACAAATGCAGGTATAATCCGTTAATCTACCCTTTTTCAGATATTTTTCCATATCCCTTTGTATTTTATCAATATTATTGACACCTGTAAGTGCATCCTTAAATGCAATCTCTCTTGACGCACTCACACTCCATGCAAGACCGATAAATGTAAATATAGTTAAAAGTAATATGATAACAATGGCAATAACTCTTGATACCTCAAGATTATTAGTCATTTTTTGTTGTATTTTATTAACATCATCCTTTATTAGGACATTAAACAAATCAACCGCATCGTTTACATCAGCTATACTTCCGTTAAGCATATTTTGCATATAAAATTCAGCTGTTGCATAATCATTTACATTTCCAAACTCAAAAATATATTCAACATTACTAAAATAGCCATTAAGTCCCGAATAAATGGTATGGTAACTGCTTTCATAAACTGTACCTATGACATTATCGCCAAATTTTTTTACCTCATCATTAATTTCAGATTCAAACACCTTTGCAGCTGCCTCAAGTTCTCTTTTGGCTGATTCATTTTCAAAATTGTCCAAATACTGATAAACAAGCGCCTGATGTCTGTAAAAGTTCTGACTGATAGAATCCATATACTCAAGATTAGTGTAATCATTTTTTACAGTATTATTATATATTCTTGCTATCTTATCCATACTGAAGCTTAAGTAAAAAAGTCCTGCCAAACCCACCACAGAAATAAGCACAGTAAGAGTAAGAACCCGGATTGGCAGCTTCTTCTTTTTAAGATAATTATTCTTTTTTTCTTTTTTTCTTTTTACCGGTTTCTCTGACATAATTACTCCAATTATTTCAAAATCATTTTACGATAATTATTTTTTTCTGCGATACATTTCCTAACTATTCTTCCACAGGTTTTGTCGTCTGTTCAACCATCTCATCAAGAAGTTCCTGCAAATCTCTGTTACCGCTATTTTGACCCGCAATTGTTATTCCAAGCTTTGCTGCGGCATCCCAATAAGGCTGTGCAACTCTTTGGACATTTCCATATACGGACTGTTCAGCAAGAGCAGCAACTGCCGGTGCTTCAAGAACTTTATCAGAAGAAGCCGCTTTAACATTGACCGGACATTCTCCTATAGCTTCAAAACGCTTAAGCTGGTTTTCTTCATTGGTTATGTACTCGGCAAGCTTCATGCTCCACTCAGGATACTTTGTGTAAGCACTTACACCGATAAGCTTATAGCCTGCAAAACTACACATCTGAACCTGTTTACCCTTTATTGTAAATGTAGGAAGCTTAACAGCACCATAATCCTCACCCCATGCTTCTTCTATCTTACCGGCATTCCATGCACCGTTGACTCCTGCGATAATCTCACCACTTTGAACGCCTTTTACAAAATCATCATCTCCATAAGAAACAAATCCGGGATGACCTGCTATATCAATCATAGCCTCCACAACATCTACACCGGTATATTTAGTATCTGTTGCATTCCAGTTACAGTAATTTGATAGGCCGTCCTCACTCATATTAAGCTCAAGCCCGGCGCCCTTAAAAAATGAATATATATACCAACCATTGCTGAAATCCATAGTAAACTTCTTATCATTTTTAGCAGCCACATCAAGAATTCCATCAAGAGTTTTTAAATCATCTTCAGAAAAATACGCCTTGTTATAGTACAGAAAATATCCATTTCCTGCTGTCATCGGATAAGCGTATATCTTACCGTCTCGCGTAACAACCTCGGCAACACCTGAATCACTTCCACCGACAGCTTCAATGATTTCATCAGTATCCTCTGTTATCTCAAGAAGCGTTCCTGCCCTATAAAGCTCATCAAACTGATCGTCTGCAAAAGCATAGATATCAGCAGCATGCTCCGGATCACCAAGAACCGTTTCCTTGCATGTATCCTCTCCTTCAAGACTTATGGTGTACTCAATCTTTACCTCATCCTTATGAATCTCCTGAAACTCACTTACCGCGTCCTCAAGCAAAGGAACACTTCTTTCATCACCCCAGAGAGAAAGCTGAATGGTAGGTATTTCCTTTTTCTTTTTCTTACCACAGCCACCCAGACAACCCATAATCAAGGTTGCACAGGCTGAAATGCAAATGATTTTCTTTATATATTTTTTTACTGTATTTCCTGATTTTTTTATCATTAAATATTTCTCCGATTATTTCTATTTATTCTTATCAGATTATTGTAAATTAAAGATTATAAATCTAAAAAATTATGTCAACCACAAAAATGTCACTAATTAATAGTATTATAACATAAAGTTCTTGTTTTGGGTATTACTTATACAAAGAAAAATATACAATTTAAAAGGTTTCAAATGCAACATATTTAACAAATAACCGTATAAATATTAATAAAACGGAAAAAATATATATTTCATCTAAAGTTTTGTAAATTTTACAATTTTTTCTATCTTTTCTATGAAATGAATTTATCAAACGAATGAATATATATTTTATTACAAGGAAAAATAATAATACAGAATTAATTATTAAATATTTTTTAAATACAAAATACATGATAAATAAATGAGGTGAAATATTATGAATAATGATATAAAAGACAACAAACAAGAGCTTCCTAAAGCTGCAATAGATGAAATTCCCACACCAAAAGAAGATGCAGTGTCAATTATTGGTCTTGTCAAGAAGAAAGGAAGAATAATAGGTTATCAGCTTTCTAATGAACGTATAGTAAATCGTGAAGAAGGCGTGCGCCTTGCCAAAGCAGGAGAAATAAGAGGCGTCGGCATAGCCCACAGAAAGGATACCGAATATCTGAAATCAATTCCGGATGGAAGTGAAAATAATAATCTTTCTGCTCTTCCTACAGTTAGAGCCGGTGAATTAAATCAGTTGACTTTTCAATAACTGTTAAGTTAAATATAATAAAAAGTGCTGATATAATATTTAATCTCTGCTCATTTTGAGTATAAAAATATTTTCACATCAGCACTTTTTATTATTTGATTTATTATCTTTTATTTGATTTATTTACTTTATATCTACATCAATTGTCTATTTCATTGATTTCAACCAATTCCAAAAACCATCATTAGTAATTGTTCCTTTACCTGTCTTGTTGGAAATAAGATAATACTGAAGTCTCTTTCCCTTTAACGGACCGCTTTTTACAACATTATACTGTGAAAAAACCTCTGTAGTTCCGTTTGCTCTCGGATTAGTTTTGGTCCATGAACCATTATAGTAATAAAGTGGCGGAGAATCCTTTGTTTCCATATAAAACGCATAATATACCGTATACTTATCGTGTTCTGTCACAGTATATGTACCGGCAGCACTTACATTATTACTACAATTACTTCCTACTGCTATCATAAAACAATAAGGTGCTTTATCTCCCGACATATCTGCAGTTTCCAAAACATTTTTTGCAAAAGTAGATTTTGTCAAATCACAATCACCATTTTTAGGTGATTTTGTAGTTCCGCCCGGTATAACATAATCGCCATCTGCATAATTACTTCCATACTTTGCATATAAATTAACCAATTCCGCCTGTGCAGCATTTATACAGTTTTTTGCATTGAGCATATATTTTTGTTCTTTTGCCTTATCAATATATCCAAGAAGCGCCGGCACAAGAATTGCAGCCAATATCGCCAAAATAACTATAACGACAATCAACTCAACCAACGTAAAACCCTTATTATCTTTTCCGGTATGCCTTATCTTCATAAAATCAACCCCTCAAATACATATATCCTTAAAGTAATTTAATAATATACAGTACTATATAGCAAGTAAAAAACATTTACCAAATCATCTCTATTATTATATCGACACATATAACAGAAAACGTAATTTTTTAGCAATTAATTCTTATGCTTCACTTTATATTTTTAAAATCATTTCATATAATTTTATTATATTTCCAACTAAAATAGCCGCTATAATACTTCCTTCCCTTACACCCTCAAGCTTTCCTATAAACACAAGGCATATAACCGCAGATAAAGCTATGTAAAGCACGTCAAAAAATATCTTAATATTTTCATACCTTCTGCCTGAGACCTTGCTTATGGCACGATTCATCGCTTCGCCCGGAAGCATGGCAACGTTTCCCTTAAGCTGAATCCATATACCAAACGCCAGCATAAAGCATCCCGCCAGCATATAAACAAACTGAATTATATATGTATCAGCAGACAGGTTTCTTATAAGATAACAGGAAAAATTAGTTAGATAACCATAGATGAACGCAAGCACTGTCTGGATAAATATCTCAACATAATTGCATTTTCCTTTTAAAACCATAATCTGAATGACAATCTGTATAACACTTAACAGATTAAGCCATCCTCCAAAAGAAAATATGCTGCTTACCAGCGATACCGAATATGGCACCGAAGCTACAGGTGAGGTTCCGAGTCCTGCCTTAGTTGAAAATGCCACGCCCATTGAAGCTATGAATAAGCCTATTAAGAATAATATGTATCTTTTTGTTATGTCTTTGTATTTTTGTGTCTTTTCCATAAAATCATTATGCTCCGAACATTAGCATTTCAAAACCGTTTTGAATAGACTTTTCTTGAAAATATTTCCAATCAAAGTTTTCAATAAAATGCGTGATTTCTTCTTCTGTCACATTTTCTTTTCTTGTATTTTTTTAAACTTTTGCTATATCCTCACGTGTCCAATCTATACGGCATATTACATCAGAATTCCCCATCAAAATCACTCTTCCATTTTCTTTTATGACATATTCTTCATACATTTTTTATGTATTTATTACAAATATACTGCAGTTCTATTATCTTCTTTTATATCTTCTATCACGATTACTACCTAATGTTTCAATATAATCTGACATACCTTTTAATATTTTGCAGTTTGTATATTTTTTGTACAAAAGTGTATATTTTTTGTACAAAAGCGCCGGTATCATATTGGTTTTGTTCACCAGCACCACCGACGCTTTTATTTAAACGCAAATATTTTATTGATTTTTTAACTATACTTTATTCTTATATCCGTCAAAGCACATTGATCTCCTGTAAGGGAAACATATATTTCTCCCATATCTTCATTTACCTCTGTGATATTTTCTATCTGAATACCCATATTTTCTGTTGTTGTAACAATTTTATTTCCTTTTCTTTCAAAAATCACCTCGCATTCCATGCCTTCTTTATTGGCAGTCTTCCAAGCTTCCCATCCGGCAAAATCATCCTTTTTTTTCATGGTGAATTTATTAATTGCAAATTCATCATTTATTTCATTTTCTCCATTTAATTTAATAAGTGAATACTCTCTGTAATTATCTCCTCCCACACATTTATCATCAGCATAAAATAAAACAATATACGGGCAATGCCAGATAAGGCTCGAACCCGGCAGACTCATTGTATGAAAGGACAACTTCATCCGATTCTTTATCTTAATTCCTATTGTTGATGCCGATCGTGTTCTGTCTATCTGTATATTCTTAATATCCGATTCCATACGATCTATATAACTTATCTCATCCACAATTCTTGGTATACTATCTGCATTTGTTTTTTCTTCTGTTTGCTCAATGCTGATATTACTTAAAACACCGTGTTCTCCTGTTAGTCCTATGTAAGTATCCTTTGAACCACCGGGTAATGCAACTATAACTTCCTTAGCATTATTCGGACTCTTCATTATCAATTTTATATGATCCTCATATCTGCCTGCTATAATTTCATATTTTTGTTCATTATTGCCTTTTTCGTCTGTTATAATATTTTCCTTTATTTCCCTTGCTTCAGTAATTATGCTATGATTATCAAACCATATCTCGCCAAACTCCTGATACTGATATTCTTTTATAGCTTTTTCATTGTCATGCACGCGCCGATTCGCAGAATCAAACAATATAATAGACGGAGCACTGAAAACATCGGATAAATCTTCTGCCTTTGAAAAATCAAATGTTATTTTTACGATAGTATCTTCTACCCTGATTCCGTTTGTGATATTATCTCTATATTCATTACATATTAAACCACTGTCAATGGCAGCAACAGCTTCTTTTATTTCATTTCGACTGTCCAAATCAATAATTTTCACCATACAATCAGCAAACTGCGGATCAAATTCCACTCCGGAGCCTTTGACAAGAGCCTCCCTTGCGACAAAACCCGGGCGAGCATCTCTGTACCTTTTCTTTGTTGTCATAGTAACATAGGCGTCTGCAACTGCTATTATCCTGGCAATCTCAGGAATCTCTTCATTTTTTAATCCTTCCGGATAACCTGTTCCGTTAAATCTTTCATGACTATAGTATGCACATTCACTAAGGTAAGGGTATTCAGTGACGCTTGAAAGAATCTCCTTACCTATAATCGGTTTTTTTCTCATCATTTCATAATCCCATTTATTCGGGTCTGCTTCATTTTTAATCACCTCATCCGGAATTCCTATCAGACCAACATCATGAAGCAAAGCTGCATAGTACACCCTGTCACTTTCTTCCTCATTTTTACCACTAAGTTTTGCGATTCTTTTTGCATATGAAGCAACTCTTACAGCGTGTCCTTCCAAATAGTTATCCTTCTTCTCGACAGCTGTTACAAATGCTGTTGCAGTCTGATCAAATAGACGTTTTGCACTTTCCTGTTCTTTCTGCATTCCTTCCATTTCCAATTTATGAACTCGCTCAACCTCATTATTAATATCAAGATATGTAAATAAATATAAGGATATAGAAACCAAGACCATCGCCATATTTACTATAGATATACCATATGCAAATATCTGAATTATTCCACATATTATAGGAACAAATATATATAAAACTAACGATATATATATAAGCTTGCTGAATTTCTTTTTATTTTGGCGAATAACCGTATACTGAATAAGCGGGCAAATAACCGGTATAATGTATGCAATAAGAAATCCCTGTCCTCTGTGATATATGTTATTTTCATCAAAATGATAATAAAGCCCCGTGAACGCTGAAATAACGGCTAATATCATACCGGCTATGGAGACAACCTGTACTATACTGATTCTGAAAGATCTATAGTTGTTATCCCCTTCATCCATAAGAAGTTCTTTAAGATACATATTAAATCCCAATACTATCCCTGATGTTAAGAAGAATACAAAAAAGTTACTTAATCTTACCATTACATATCCGGTAAAACCGGTATTTCCAGAATAAATATATGCCTGTCTGTCAAACCATAAAAGCATAACTGCTATAAGTTCCATAATTATCAAATTTCTTTTTCTGATTTTTGACAAAAATCTTGTAATAAACAAAAGCACGGTAAAAGCTCCGCATGCCCCACATAAAAACAGCATAATATTTAATTGATGATTTCTAATAATTTCAAACATATACCATCATCTCCTTAAAAACTTTTATTCATACTTATTTATGAAGAGCAAAATACTCATCAAGTTTTTCTATCAATTCTTCTCTAAGTATGCTTTTCAAAAAATAGCCCTCCGGCTTAAGTGCCACAACGGCCATAACACTTTTTTTATCTCCTTTACCCGTTAAAAACATTACCGGTATTGATTTTGTTTCCTCATCATTTCTTAACATTTCCAACACCTGCGGTCCGCTTGTTATAGGCATCTCATGATCAAGCAATATCAAATCCACCTTGTTTTTTCCGAGCCACTTTATAGCCTGTAATCCTGAATTTGCCATGGAAACCTTATATTTATCCCTTAACCATTCTCGCACCAACATTAAGTATTGCGGATCATCATCTACTATAAGAATACTTTTTTTAAACTCTCCTGCGTTCATCTTTTTAAAATAATCCGTAACCGTTTTCACAAATAACATATTATCAACAGGTCTGGTAAATGTTTCATGGATTAATTCTCCGGGGACATTATCGCAGATATATCTTTTGTCTGATTGATCACCGACAATTATCATCTTCAGACCATTTTCCATCATTTTATCCACAAGGAAATGCAGGACTTCAACCTTTGGTCTTTCACTGTCATCTATGCAAATAGCAATTAGAAGACCGTCAGTTATATGAGAATTTATTTCATCTATGGAATATGGAACATAACAACAATCTATCCCTGCATCCATAACCTTTTTAATCAATACACGGACAATAAATGTTTCCTTTTCACCCATTACTATCATTTTATTCAACATATGCCGGTATTCCTCCAATTCTACATATATTACTTATCAATCAAACTGCTCAAACCATCCCAGTCAAAGTTTTTTAATTTTATTTCTATTTCATTAATCAAATTCTCCTTATCTGCCGGAATCCTGTATTCTTTAAGCTGCCCTATAATCATCTCCACAGAATCATAATCCATCTGCGGAATAACATCATTAAGAGCATCAAAAGCTTCCTTCAATTCCCCATCAGATATCATTTTCTTTTCATTTTCAGAAGTATCATTATGAAGTCTTCCTAACTTTTCTTTATATGACTCATATTCCGACAACAACTTTTCGGTATTATCACATATAAAAGCTTTATCTTCTTTGTTTCCGGCTGTTTCAAGTTCAGTAGCAAGTTCTGACAAAGAAGTTGCACCTATAATTCTGGCAGAGCTTTTTAAAGCATGAACTTTTATCGTATATAGCCTCAGATCACTCGACTCATAGGAACTTCTGATAACCTTTGCATTTTCATCAATAGTATCAAGAAAAAGATTAAGTGAGAAAATATAATTAGATATTCCTCCTGAGTTTTTAATTCCTTCAGCCACATTAACTCCATCAATATCATTAATCCATTGCATATCCTCAGGTAATTCCTTCAAATCCATTACTACATCTTCTTTTTTAGGCTTTTCCATTATCTCTTCCGGCAGATGCTTCATTATTGTTCTTTCTAAAGTCTCGCTATCAATTGGTTTCGTAAGATAACCATTAAAGCCTTTTGATTTGTAGAAATCCTCACTCTCAGCCATGTTTGCGGTAAGTGCATACACCGGAAGTTCCGGATAGTTTTCACGTATAACAGACATAGTCTCTATACCATCCATTCCCGGCATCATATAATCAAGGAAAACAACATCAAACCTGCTTTCTTTAATTTTTTCAAGGCACTCTTCTCCACTTGCAGCCGTAGTTACAAATACCTTAGTCGGTTTTAACAGTCCCCTGATAACATTAAGATTCATCGGAGTATCATCAACAACAAGAACGTCTGCATCCGGTGCAATAAACATAGGCACATACGGTCCGTTATTCTTACTGTCATCATGCTCCATAAAGACTCCCAAAGGAGTTTTATCTACTATTTTTTGTTTAATTGTAAGTATGAATTCAGAGCCTTCTCCATATACACTTTCACAGGTCAGACTTCCGCCTAAAAGATCTGCAAACCTTTTTGAAATATCCAGACCCAGGCCTGTACCTTGAATATTGCTGTTTTTTTCTTCATCCAAACGTTCATATGCCACAAAAAGCAGGTCTAAATCTTCTTCTTTTACACCGATACCTGTATCCTTTACTGAGAATTTCAGATTACATACATCATCCTCTCTCTCATCCATGGTAACACAAAATACCACGCCTCCGGCATCAGTATATTTGACAGCATTTGTAAGTAGATTTAAAACAATCTGCTTGATTTTCCCTGCGTCTCCATACAAACGTGACGGAATAATCTCGTCGATAATTACGTCAAATGTCAATTCCTTTTCATTGCTTCTTACTCTTATCATGGAAACAATAGAGCGTAACATATCCTGTGTATCATACTCCTGCTCCACAATATGCATCTTACCGGATTCTATTTTTGACATATCTAAAAGGTCATTAACAAGACCAAGTAATGATTCCGAAGCATTACGTATATCAAATCCGTAGTTCATCATTGACATAAAATAGCCCTTAGGCACCCCAGTCGCATCTTCTCTTAGTGCAAGCTCATTCATGCCCATAATTGTGTTAATCGGTGTACGTATTTCATGTGACATATTGGCAAGGAATCGGGATTTTGCAGTATTTGCTCTTTCAGCCTCATCCTTCGCCAGTCGGATTTCATCAAACTGTCTCCTTATAATAGTTCCTCTCAATACACGCCATACAATAAATCCCGTCATAATGATAACCAATATAAATATCAGAACTCTGATAGCATGAATTTCCAGAAGTCGTGGCTTTTTAACAATCTGATATGTATCATCCAAGATTTTTTTTCCATTATCATTCAATACCTGTACATGGAGTGTATAGGTTCCGTATTGTAATCCGGTATACTCTAAAGAACCAAGATTATCTCTGTCCGTTGTGATACCATCCTTTTCTTTCCCTTCAAGAAACACTCGAACTGTTGGATTTGATAAAGTATAATCCAATACAGATGCTGTTATTTTTATACGACCTTTTGACGCGGGTATTGTATATGTGCCCTCCTCATCCGGTAAAATCAATTTATCATTACAATAAATAGAACTAATATCCGTTTTAACCTTTGGATTCACATCCATGAAATTACCTATATTAACCTTGCAGACGCCATTTCTTCCCGGGATATAAAGATTTCCTTTATTATCTAAGGCACTATACGAATTGGATGTGGGTGAGCTTGTCAATCCGTTTGCAAGCGTATATAACTTATAATCCTTTACTTCATCATTGATCATCGCTTCGGCATCAACCACATAAATTCCATATGATGATATAATCCATATATTATCGTTACTATCAAAATACAAATCATAATTATTATTATAAGGAAACGTCTTTACTTCTTTTATTTCGCCGTTTATTATGTATTGAACGGAATTCGATGTTACAATCCAATAAACTCCTCTCGTATCATCTTTTTTTATTCTCATAACGACATCACTCGTGAGACCTTCATCCATTCCTATTCTCTGAATATTTCCGTCTTTTATTATATAAATGCCGTCTCCGTCTGATCCTGCATATATTTCCCCATTATCTCCCTCAGCAACTGTAAGAAATACAGTATTCTTTATACCGGAATCAGCGTCAACAGTATCTATAAGCTTACCATCCCGGATAATTGCCAATCCACCATTAGTTCCTGCCAGAACGGAGCCATCCGTTGCTATTTCCGTACATCTTACCTCATTGCTCGGCATACCGTCATCTGTAGTGTATGTCTTTATCTCATCATCAATGGTAAGACAAATCAGACCAAGATTATTAGTAAATGTAGAAATCCATAAGTTTCCTTCAAAGTCTTCTTTTATACAGCGGATTCTTGCATCTCCTATATAATCCGTCAATTCATTTTCTATTATCTGTTTATCTTCCTCTATTATGTATAGTCCATGATCTGTACCAACATATAGCCTTCCATCATACATACAGGTTGCGTTTGCAGCCATTTCAGGGAGCCCCGCTTTCTCGGAAAGATCAACAAAATTATTTGTTACAATTTTCATTACTCCCTGAGTTGATGATGCAACCCACATATTACCCTGATAATCAGAAGTAGTCATTTCAATCCCACTATTTATCAAAATATCGGAAACAATGTTAATTTCATTATCTTCACCCAGATATCCTACTGTATCCGTTGACGAAACCCAAACTCTTCCGCAATCATAGGAAAGCCAATGAACACTATCTATAGGGCTGACAGATATACGTTCCATCTCCGAGGCATCATCACCAAAATTACCATAATAAAGAGTATTGCTTTCTGTTCCTATATAAACTTTTCCTTCATTAATCGGATCTGCCAGAATTGTTGTAATTTTTTCAACTCCAAGCTCATCACTATCATAAACATCTGAGACATTTTTATTTTCAATCAGAAAAATAGAACCGTTTTTTGTTTGTCCGTATATTCTTCCTTCTAAATCCGAGTCTAATTTTAATACGCGCTCATCATTTAATCTAATATCATCAATTACGGAAACAACCATCTCCGAGTCAGCATAACATACCCCTGCTGTAGTTCCGATATATATATTTCCTTCAGAATCCTCCGCAAATGTTCTTATGGAAGAAGATGGCAGCCCATCTTTATACGTAATATGCGTACTATCATTACCATCAATAACCACAACTCCATTATCATTGGTAGCTACCCAAATTCTTCCCTTACTGTCCTCAAACAATCCCCTTCCACTGGTCAAGCCATCGGAAGTGTCAAGTCTTTCAAACGAAGAACCATCATAACGAATAATTCCGCTATATCCTCCAATCCATATATATCCATCACTCGAACTAAGAATAAAGTTTGCATCTGAGGTAGGCAAGCCGTTTGTTGCATCATAAAGCTCTGTGGTGTAACCTACATTATCAATTTGACCCGTAACAGCATATCCTCCACCTATCAATGCATCACCTGTTTTAGCATCCACATCATCAGTATTCTCGGAAGCTGCTTCAGTTTTTATATTAAAAGCACAAACCGATAAAATTAAAAATGTCAAAATAGCTGTTATAAATCTCACTTTTCTACTATTTATCAGCATTGGCAACCTCCCTTTATATACTTTGTGTATATTTCTTCAAAATCACAAGAACTTCAGGCATAGAATCCATAAATGCTTCTACACATTTAGGATCAAACTGAGTGCCTTTTCCTTCTTCTATTATTGATAATGCTTTTTCAACCGAAAAAGCCGGTTTATAAACACGTGGTGATGTAAGTGCATCAAAGACATCCGCTACTGCCATAATACGTGCTGAAAGCGGTATAACCTCACCATGAAGTCCCTCAGGATAACCTTTTCCATCCCACCTTTCATGATGATAAGCCGCCATATTTCTTGCCTCTTTTAGATAACTTCCTCCTTCTACCGTACTAATCGCCTTTTCCATAATAAGCTTGCCTGCTGTTGTATGTGTTTTCATAATCTCATATTCTTCGTCTGTAAGTTTTCCCGGCTTATTAAGTACCTCGTCAGGAATATTTATTTTTCCCACGTCATGCAAAGGTGCCGAACGTACAACATCTGACATGAATTTAGGAGTAATTTTTTCTGCGTAATATCCTTTTTTCTTCAAGCTTTCAACTATTATTTTTACATAAGAAGCCGTTTTCTGAATATGTGCTCCTGTATCCGAGTCACGATTTTCAACCATATCTGCCATTGTAATTATAAGTCCGTCCTGCAGCTTAGCTGTTGAGTCAGACAGGCGTCTTATACTTCCCATCTGCTCTGCCTGATTTAATGTCATTTGGCATATAGATTGGTACAACTTTTCAATCTCATCTCCTGTATGCACGTCAATATTTCTGAGCCTTTTTACCTCCTCATCCAAACTCTCCTGTGTATCTCCGATGTTCGAAAAGTTATCAACACATTTTGTAACAGACTTTAACGGAAAAATAATATGATATTCAGCCAACCATACTACAAACACACAAAGAATGATAACAAATCCCAGAAATACAGAGATCATCTCCGTTATAAAGCTTCTTTCCATATCAGTAAGCTTTCCCATACTAACATCCGCACCGACATAGCATACACATTCACCCTCCGAGTTGTATACAGGCTTATATGCTGTCAACAAATACCCAAATTTATCATCTGTAATAACAGGAGCAACCTCTTCTCCCAATAAAAGTTCATCAATATAATCTAAAAAGCCCTCATCAAAATCCAATACAGTACCTATCTTATCACCGGGTAAATCTTCAGTATCAATATCAAAGACAACATAACAGCCATCATTATTTATCTTGTATACATATAAATAGGCAATATCCTTTGAACTATAAAGAATTTTACTCAATAACTCTTTTGTCTCATAATAGCCATCAGTTTCTCCACCTGTTTCAAGGTATTCATCTATACGATTTCCATCTATTACCCCCGCTGCTATTTCTACCGTTCCCTGAGCTATGCGCTCATGATCTTTTATAACAGTTTTTCGATAGATTGACATACTGATTAAAATTGCAGCAACAGCAACAGTTGTAAGTGAAGCAACCAATACCAACATAATTTTTTTCTTTAAGGAAATCTTACGAACAAAAGACTTATCCGATTTATCATAATCCTCCTCTGAAACTGGATTCTGCATCCACAATTTAAGTTTAAAGTAACCGTAATATTTTTTAGGAACAAGATGTATTATCAATAAGGCAAGAACAACAGTAATAATTTTATCCGGAAAATCCATAATGATACTGGAACACAGATGTGCCGTTGCAAGATTAAAATAACCCGTCTTGTATAGTATGCCGCTTAAAGCTTCACTATCAAAGGAAAGTCCCTCCATAAACCATGGAATTATTGTCCCCAAGCCTCCGCCAATTAATGTAAATACAATAATCATACCTATGACGCCAACGCCCTTTTTTAACCATCCGCGGCGAGCAAACCATGTTGCAAAGCAAGCTATAAGTACATTAAGTACACCATAATATAATGATGATGGATCAGAAATACTTTTAATTATATTTGTAGCAAATCCAACTATAACCCCCGGAAGAAATCCTCCTAAAATTGCAATAACCACACTTCCAACAGTATCTAAGCAAAGGGGCAGTCCAAGTTCCGAAACAACTGCTCCGAGCAGCATATTAATTGCTACCCCTATAATGCAAAAAAACAGGGCTGAAAAATTTTGTTTTTTAGCCAATATTGTTATATTATTAGAATTGTTCATATTTCCTCCACATATGAATGCTTCTTTTCTCATTAAAAAGTAAAAATGTACATCATCCGCATAAAAATATATGCTTAAATGATGTACATTTTATCACATCGTATATCACACCACTGTCACAAGCTCTTATAAGCTCATATTTATACCTCTTATTTTTGATTTGTTTTTTCATTTAGAATTCCTACTCTCATCTCCGCCCACTCATATTGTCTCATATACTCACCCTCATAACGAGCCAATTCCTGTGGATTTTGTTCCAATGCCTGATAATAATCACAGGATATTTTTTCAGGAACGATGGCATAAGAATTACGTTTTTGAACAAATATATCACTAATATTAAGTTCTTCTAATTTTGACCTTAATTCATATGTTATCTGAGCGAAGTAATGTCTCTGCTTGTCATCATCACTAACATAGTCGCCCCACAAAACAGCCCTTAACTGAGCATTTGTACATTGTGCACCCTTACGGTCAACCAAATACGCAAACAACTCTTTAGTCTTTGCTCTGTGGAAGGATACCGCCTCTCCATTGTAAAATACAACAAAATCACCAAAGCATTGAACATATAAACCTTTTCGTTCCTTTTTTATAGGAATACGGAGGTTCGCCAAAGCATTTTGCAAATCCGCCCTAATAACAGGTTTCATAATATAATCACTGACATATAACTTATAAGCAGCTAAAGCATATTCAGGATATGCTGTCACAATAATGATATTAACCAACGGAATTATCCTTTTTATTTCCTTAGCAAGCGTAAGTCCGTCCTTGTCGGGCATATTAACATCAAGAAAAACTACATCAAAGGAATTATTCCTGCACATCAACAGTGCCTCATCCACATCGTCTGTTTTATGAATCATAACATCAGGCTCAATCTTTTTAAGAACTCTTATTAAATTATTAATAGAGGCGCGTTCATCATCAACAATCAAAACATCCATATATTTCATCCTTTTCCGGAAATCTAAGGTATTATTACCTTAACTATTGTCCCCTGACCGGGTGTACTTTTAATCCTGATACCGGCATTACACATAAAATCCAATCTTTCACTCAGGTTGGCAAGCCCTATATGCGAATGGTCATCTGTATTATCTCTTATACTGTTCCATACTTCGGGTCCATCATTCCAATCAATTTTTTTCGGAAAGCCTACTCCATCATCCTGTACTTCTATCACATGCATTTTCTTCTCTTTATAGCTCTTTAAAATCAGGGTTCCTCTGCCCGCTTTATTACGACGGATACCATGACTTATAGCATTTTCAACCAATGTCTGTACTGTAAATGACGGAAGATAAAAATCTGTATCTTTAATATCCATAACAACATTTAGTTTATCTCCGAATCTTTCTTTTTCAAGATACAGAAAATGCTCAACTGTCTTAAATTCTTGAGCAGCCGCTATACACTCTTCACTATTTAACAAATCGATACTTCCACGCAAAAAACCCGTAAAATTTTCCAATGCATTTTCAGCCTTCTGGGGTTCATCCAGATATGAGCCAATCACATTAAGACTATTATATATAAAATGCGGTTGTATTTGTGATATCATTGTTTTTATCCGTTGCTGCGTCATAATACCATTTTCATGAATTCGAACATACTGCAAATGAAGCCATATATATAAAATAACACAATCGTTTACAATAACAGGCAGAAGAATAGGAACCTGAAAAAATCTTAATCCCCCTCCAAACGAATCAATATAAACAGCCACAAATA
>CALGGL010000238.1 GCA_937915975.1 uncultured Lachnospiraceae bacterium
CACCGTTGCGTGTGAGAGTAGCGAGAGCGTGCCTGCGATATATACATAAATCCATACACAACCGTAATTAGGAAAGGAAAACTAATATGAATTTACCAAATAAGCTTACAATTTTAAGAGTTATACTTATACCGTTTTTTCTTGTAGCACTTATAGTGCCGGATATTCCGTACGGAAAATGGATTGCAGTTGCTATCTTTTGTATAGCTGCAATTACCGATACCTTGGACGGACAGATAGCAAGAAAATATAATCTTATTACAAACTTTGGCAAATTCATGGATCCACTTGCTGACAAGCTTCTTGTATGTTCGGCTATGATAGCTCTTATAGAGCTTGACCGGATTCCTGCATGGGTTGTAATTATAATAATAGCAAGGGAATTTATAATAAGCGGTTTCAGACTTATAGCTGCGGATAAGGGTATAGTCATAGCTGCCGGCTGGTGGGGTAAGATAAAGACAGTTGTTCAGATGGTTATGATTATAATTCTTATATGTGATTTTGGTGGAGATACTGTATGGGTTATCGAGCAGATATTTATATATGCAGCCCTTGCACTTACCATAATTTCTCTTATAGATTATCTTGCGAAAAATAAAGATGTCTTAAAGGATTAAATCACCGAAAAAGCGATATTTATAATATGTCGGGATAATGGAAAACAGTAAAAATGGAAGAAGAATTAGTTAAATATCTTATAGAAAAAAAACTTACAATAACAACAGCAGAATCCTGTACCGGTGGAATGATTTCTTCAACTATAGTAAATGTTCCCGGAGCATCCTGGGTATTAAATGAGGCGTATGTTACTTATGCAAACGAGGCAAAGGAAAAGCTTGTTGGAGTAAAGCACAGTACACTTGAGGAGTTTGGTGCGGTATCAGAGGAGACGGCTTATGAAATGGTAAGGGGGGCAGCTAAGTCGGCAGGCGCAGACATTGCTGTTGCGGTTACGGGAATTGCGGGACCGGATGGCGGAACGCCCGATAAGCCTGTGGGAACTGTATATGCAGGTTACTATGTAAAGGGTAAGATAACAGTTGAGCGTTATAATTTTGACGGTGACAGATATGCGGTTCGTAAGGCCACGACCGATACAACAATAAAGAGACTGTATGAATTGCTGCTGGACTTAGAAACCGTTTAATAATCGGTTATTTGTTTAAAAAGAATAACCGGGGGTATGTATATTTTATTATTGGAGAAGAGTATGAAGTTAAATGAGTTATTGAAATTTGATGATATTGTTATTCAGTGTCATGATAATCCTGATGCGGATGCTTTGGCATCAGGCTATGCCTTATATTGGTACTTAAAGAAAATGGGTAAAAAACCGTATTTTATGTACAGAGGCATAAATAAGATACAAAAGAGTAATCTTATGATTATGATAAGTGCCTTAGATGTTCCTGTGAATTATGAGCCGGATTATGATAAAGAGCCGGAGCTTTTGGTTACGGTTGACTGTCAGTACGGACAGAAAAATGTAACGTTAACAAAGGCAAAGAATGTTGCGGTTATTGATCATCATCAGCTTACTGTGGATGTACCGAAGCTTTCAGAGGTAAGAAGCAATATAGGAAGCTGCTCGACCATACTTTGGGATATGATATGTGAAGAGGGACTTAGCTTTGATGATGAAAGGCTTTTGTCTACAGCTTTATATTACGGGCTTTATACCGATACAAACAGGCTTTCCGAGGTTTCTCATCCGCTGGATCGTGATATGCTTGATTCACTCGTGATAAATAAAAGTATTGTTACAAATATGAGTAATTCAAATATTTCCCTGGACGAGCTTAAGATTACAGGAAAGGCTATATTGGAATATGATTATTATGATGATAATAAGTATCTGATTATTCAGGCTGAGCAGTGCGATCCGAATATATTGGGTGTCATAAGTGATTTTTCCATGGAAACAACAGGTGTAGATGTGTGCCTTGCATTTTACGTAAGTCCTGCTGAGATTAAATTCTCGGTAAGAAGCTGTGTGAAAGAGGTTCATGCCAATGAGCTTGCCGAGTTTTTAGCTGTCGGAATTGGCGGTGGCGGCGGTCACATTTATAAGGCGGGCGGAAGCATCAGACCGGAAAAGCTTAGTGCACTTACTGATCGGAATATCATTGATGTTAAAAGCTTTTTCAAGGAAAGAATGGATGCATATTTTGAAAAATATGAAATCATATATGCTAAGGACACCGTTCTTGAAAAAACAGGTCTTAAAAAGTATGAAAAGAGAAAACAGGAGCTTGGATATCTCAAGCTTTCCGATGTGTTTCCGTTAAATACCATAGTTGAAATCCGTACACTTGAGGGCGATGTAAATGTTCGTGTTGAGGATGATAAATACCTTATGGTCGGAATAGAAGGAGAGGTTTATCCGATAACAAAGGAGAAGCTTGAAAAAAGCTATAAGGAAACAGGTATGGCTTATCAAAGAAGCTTTGAATATGAACCAAGCATCAAGGATATGTTTACAGGAGAAAAAAAGACGGTTATGCCTTATGCAAGGGGAGTAATAAGTACAGGAACCTCCTACATATATGCCAAACCGCTTGAAAGATATGTTAAGCTTTTTACAGCCTGGGATGATGAAAAATATTATTCCGGAAGACCGGGCGATTATATTGCTGTCCGTGAGGACGACGAACACGACATATATATCATAAAAGAAAGATTATTCGATCAATTATACAAAGAAGTATGACAGTGGGACGGCACATTGACATATAATATAACAGGTGGTTGTGACAGCTAGCCATCGATTTGTTAAATCAAAGCACTCAAATTCTTTATATGTGCACGAAATCGAAAACTCGCTACGCTCAAACAGTTCGATTTCTGAGCACATATATGCGAATTTTCGCTTTTGATTTTAAACAAATCGGGCAAAATGCTGTCACAACCACCTGTTATATTATGTGTCAAGGTGCCTGTCCTCTGCCTGACAATTTTATTTTATTCCGTATTCTGATTTTAGTTCATCGCTCAGTTCGGCATTTCTTATTATATCATTTGCTTTTTTAATTAACTCGTCAGTAGTGTAGTGTTTAAAGTATCCGATGTGATTTTCACCGTTTTTTGTGTAAGAGGTGGTGTAAAATCTGTCAGTTGCCATATGATGTCCAAGGCTGTTTTCAATACATGCTGTTTCGTACATGCTTTCCAAATCAATTACATCAGTCAGCATACCGACCTGAACATATAATATATTGTTGTCATAGTCAAAGCTAAAGCTTGCTTTGTAATCCATATTTTGGTAGGTTGAGAGATCGGATTTACTTATGAAATGTCCGTCCTTTGTGCTGTATCTGTAAAGTGAACCGTTATTATAGGCAACGAGGAGTTCTTTTTCTTCATTCTTTTTATCCTTTAAGAATGCTATTCCAATCGGTTCAGTTCCCGGACATTGGATTGTAAATATTATATCACCGCTTTGATTTACCAATAATATGTTTGAACCGTCTGAAACCGCAATCTCATTTCCTGAATCGTTAGTAGAGATAATGTTAGTGGTACCCCAGTCATCAGGAAGCTTAACCTCATTTACGGTTTCTGATTTTAAATCAATAATGCAATCATTTTCACCGGAAAAATAGACCTTATCAGCATTATTTATATAAACAGGAGCTGCGGAAAAATTATTAATTTCATAAGATATTTCGACTGAAGTTGAATCACCTTTTTCTACATCATAGGTTACAACTGCCTGCTTTTCACCCTTTTCGACAACGTATACAAATTTGCCGGCATTGAAGCTGCATAACATTAAGGAAGATGAATATGAGTAGGAATCAAAGTCCTCTGAAACCGCCATTTTTTTGTTTTCCAAATCAATCGTAATTATGTTAAAGCTTAAATAGTTTGTTGAAAGGATATAAAGCTTTTCTGAACTGATACCCAATATTTTATATTGTGAAACAGAGGTTCCCATTTCACCGATAACCATCTGTGAGTAATCATTGTTTTCAAGATTAATAACTGTCAGTGTCGGTTCATCGTTTTCTGAAGTTATTATAGCCAGAGTATCCTCAATCATGTAAAAGCTATCCAGCAGACGGCCCAGTACAAGTTCTTCACTTATTTCCACCCACTCAGGATCCGATACATACAGACCATAATATATTATTTCCTTGCCTAAGCGTTGATGTGCATATACGCCGCTGCTTATAGCCACATCACTTATATCATCAGTAAATAATTGGGTAAGGATTACGGAATCGGTTCCGCTTGAAGGAGAAGGTGTTACAAGTCCGCCATTTTTTGTTATGTATATAGGCCAACCATCACCATCTCTGTCACTTATATCAACAATAGAATCATTGACATTGTGATCATAAAGAACCTCACCTGTTTTTATATCAAACATCTTTGCGATATTGCCGTTACAATAGGCTACAGCCTCCATAGGTGGAAGAGAGAGGAATTTATCATAGATATTAACCTCTGTACTTGTAAAATCATAATCCCATATCTTGTTCAAATCATTCTTTTCATAGCATTCTATAAGTGTGTGGTCTGTTGAAAGATATGAGTTGTTAAACATTGAAACATTTGAATCTAAATCGCTGGTTGCATAAGCAGCTACAATATGAGATGAGTCAGCCCAACATATATTCTTGATTCTGTCACCTGAAACGTCTGATAATTTTATATCGCTTGTTTTAAATGTTATTGTTCCGACGCGATAGCTATCTCCAAAGTCGTTTGCTGTAAATGCGGCAGAGCTTTCATCAGGCGAAAGTGTAAAATCCGCATAACGAAGGTATGAGTCTCCTTCCATTTCAGGAAAATTATATTCCTTGCCGGGTTTTCCGTCTGAAGAATTTAAGGTTATAAGCTTAGAATTGGATACATTAAATAATATTTCACCGTCACTTTTAAGCATTATGTCATCATAAGTAAAATATTCTTCGGAAAGGCTATAACTCCAGCTTTCATTTCCAGATTCAGAACTGTATAGAGTGGCCTTTTTATCGGTCCATATCAAAAGCTTATCATCGGATATAAATGTCATACCTATGATTTTGCTGTTAATGTTATCAATAGAAAACATTTCATTGTGAGAAGCTGTATTCCATACCTTTACATTGTCTGAAGAATCTCTTGCAGCGAGATAGGTGCCATCCGGTGAAATCATAAATTCAGAGATAGGATTTGGCATCTGATAACTCCATTCGGCATATATGTTGTTTCCGCTAAGCGAAGTATATGCAAGTGTTGCATCGGTAAGTGCACGTATTGCTTCGGCGGTAACCGGTCTTTCATCATTTTTGTCCGACGGAAGTGCAGCAAGGGCAAGCTGAATAGCCGTCATTCTTTGCTCATTTTTAAAGAACTGTTCGGATTCGGAAGCAAGATAACGGGACTGGTTTCTTAATGATTCGAGATAGTTCTTTTTTATTTGATTACGGCTATAAAGC
>CALGGL010000239.1 GCA_937915975.1 uncultured Lachnospiraceae bacterium
ACAAAGGAAAGAGTGTATCTGATGCTTTTTTCCAATTCGCATATGCTTATAAAGGAAATTATGCTTTCGGAAGGAACCATAAGTTCATCGTCAATTTCACCGAGAGAAATATTTATTGAGGCATTAAAGTACGAGGCGGTTAATCTGATTCTGATACATAATCATCCTTCCGGTTCACCCGAACCAAGCAATTCGGATATAGCGGCAACCATAAAGATAAAAGAAGCCGGTGAGCTTATGGATATTAATTTGTCGGATCATATAATAGTTGGAAACGGCTGTTACATAAGCCTGCTTGAAAGAGGAATTATATAATGAGATATGATAGAAAAAAAGATTTAAGTCCTAAATACCTGCTACTTGCATTAACTATAATTTGTGTTGCATTAATGCTTGTTTCTTTTTTTGCCGGAGATAAGATTGCAATTGTGAAAAAATACACCAATATGATTGTCTCGCCAATACAGGAGGGTATCAACAAAATTGGTATATGGACAGATTCCAAGCTTGAGAATCTCAAAGAAATAGAAGCGCTTAATAAGGAAAATGCAGAACTTCAAGAGGAAATAGATGAATATAAGGAACAGATAACCATATATCAAAACAAGCTTGCAGAGCTTGAAGAACTTCGTGCTCTTTATGAGCTTGATGAAACATTTCCTGAATATAATAAAACCGCAGCACATGTATTTGCAAAGGATTCCACATCATGGTTTTCGGTATTTTATATTGATAAGGGAACTGATGATGGTATGTTTGTCGGTGCAAATGTTATGTGTCACGACGGATTGGCGGGTATTATTACGGAGTGTTATAACGGATATTCCAAGGTAAGGGCAGTAATAGATGATAATTCCAACATAAGTGCTAAAATAATGCCGGCAAATGCTTTATGTACCGTAGAAGGAAATCTTAATACCTATCAAAACGGTGTGCTTGTTGTAAAAAACATAGATAAAGATGCAAAGATAACAGTAGGAGATAAGGTTGTAACCTCACATATTTCCGAAAGATTTCATCAGGGGATTACAATCGGATATATCGCCGAAATCACCTATGATACCAACAATCTGACTATTACGGCTACCATAACTCCTGCCGTTGATTTTAATAATATTACCGATGTTTTGGTTATTACCGATAAAAAGCAGGAAATAGATTAATCGGAGGCATTTTAATGAGGAGAGTAATTACTCTGGGTGCACTTATTATAATAAATTTTGCATTACAGTCAACAATCTTTGGATTTCATAATATAAACTGTATCACACCGAATCTGTTATTGATTTTAACAATGTCATTCGGACTTATGAGAGGCCGTAAGGAAGGACTTTTGGTTGGCTTTTTCTGTGGTTTTTTCGTTGATTGTTTTGTTTCAAACATTATGGGACCGTTTATGTTGATTTATATGCTAATCGGTTATATTAACGGTTTCTTTCACAAGAATTATATGATTGAGGATGTACTTCTTCCTCTGATTGTTATTATCTCAGATGATATTGTATTTAATTTTATGGTTTACATTATATATTTTCTTTTACACAGAAGACTTGAGTTTTCGGACTATTTCTTTAACATAATCATTCCTGAGGCTCTTATTACGGCACTTTTAACCGTAATTATATATAAATTTTATGTTTTGGTAAACAGATACCTTAAGGAGAAAGACAGAGGTAAAGAAGCTAAATGATTCGTGAAATTTTATCCTCAATAAAGGAAATAATTTTAGATTATATAAAGCACAGGCTTTTTCCTGTCACAATTGTGGTTATTGTGATTTTTTCCATACTTATCAGACGTCTTTTTATTCTTCAGATTGTTGAAGGTGAGGAGCATATGGATAATTTTATCTATAAGTCGGAAAAAACACTTAATATCGATTCCGTACGAGGAAATATATATGACAGGAATGGAAAGCTTTTGGCATATAATGAGCTTTCATATTCTGTAATTTACGGTAATGATCCAAATATTGCAAACAGGGCTAAAGAGCTTAATATGTCCGAAAACGATTTAAAGAATCAAATTCTTTTTAAGACAATCAATATTTTAGAGACAAACGGTGATGAATTATATGTTGATTTTCCTATAGAATTAACCGATTCCGGCGAATATAAATTCACCGTTAAGGATGCACAGCTTAAGAATTTTAAGAAAAATGTATATTCCGCTACAAGCTTTGATGACCTTAAGGAAGAACAAAAAAACGCAACCGCCGAGGATATTGTTGTATTTTTAAGAGATGAAAGATTTGAGGTTTCGGATATCTATTCCGAAGAGGAAACTATGAAGATAATTTCATGCAGGTACAAGCTTTGGTTAAACAGGTATCAGCAATATGTTCCGGTTACCATAGCTTATGATGTATGCGAACAGAGCAATGCCGCCATTACCGAATATGGTGATGAACTTCTGGGTATGGAGGTAAGTGTAAAATCCTTAAGAAAGTATAATGATGCTGTTTATTTTGCTCATATAATCGGATATGTTGGAAGAATTTCAAACGAGGAGCTTCAGGATTATAATAAAACTCTTTCGGATGAAGATAAATATAACGGCGAAGAAGTTGTTGGAAAGACGGGAATTGAACAATATTGTGAGGCTGATTTGAGAGGTAAAGCCGGCTACGAAACCATGTATGTCGATAATCTCGGAAAGGTTATTGAAACAATAGATTCAAAATCGGCGGAAGCAGGAAATGATGTATATCTTACCATAGATGCGGATTTACAAAAGTATTGCTATGATACACTTGAAAAAGAAATAGCTTCAATAATACTTGCGAATCTTGCTCCGGTATCCTCTGTTGAAGCCGGAGAAAATACCAAAATTCCTATTACAGATGTTTATTTTGGACTTTTTAACAATAATTATCTTACAATTGATGCTATGACAAGAAGTGATGCATCAGCCCTGGAAAATAATATATATACGGCTTTTTCATCCAAAAAGGATGCAACTTTAGATGAAATTAACGAAATTCTTACAAAGGATTTCACTCCGCTTTCAGGTCTTACTTCCGATTATCAGGAATATATGGAATATATCTGTGAGCTGCTTAGCAAAAACGGGGTATTTGATTCATCGCTTATTACGGCTGATGATCCTGAATTTATAAAATATACCAATGATGAAACGTCATTGGAGCATTATTTAAAATACGCCATAAGTATTGAAGCTATAGATATTTCCTTGCTTGATGCAAAAAGTGATTATTATGATTCTGATGAGATATATATACTTTTGTGTGATTATGTAAATAATTATCTTGCATTGGATACCGAATTCGACAAACTCATCATTAAGAATATGATAAAATCAAATGAAATTTCAGGTGATGATATTGTCAATTTAATTTATTTACAGGGCATTCTTAACCCGGATACGGATAAGGAATATGAGGAATACAAAAACGGACAATACGGTCCGTATGAATTTATGGTTAAGAAAATCGGCAAGCTTGATATAACGCCTGCCATGCTTGCTCTTGATCCTTGCTCAGGATCCATAGTGGTTGTTGATGTTAAAACGGGTGATGTGCTTGCCATGGTAAGCTATCCGAGCTATGACAATAATTATATGACCAATGAGGTGGATGCCGAATATTACAATAAGCTTCTTGAGGATAAAACAACACCTTTATACAACAGAGCGTGTCAGCAAAAACTTGCGCCCGGTTCAACTTATAAGATACTTTCATCTGTTGCCGGATTATCGGAGGGAGTTATTGACCAAAGCTCCTATGTGTATTGTGCAGGTGAATTTGATAAGATTGAGCCGCCTCCTAAATGTTGGATTTATCCAAGTGGACACGGAGCACTTGATGTTGAGTCGGCGATTCAGCGTTCGTGTAATGTTTTCTTCTATCAGGTAGGTTATTCTCTTGCTTGGACCGCTGATGGTACTTACAGTGATTCGTACGGTTTAAGCCGTCTTGAAAAGTATGCAAGAATGTTCGGACTTGGAGATAAATCAGGAGTTGAGCTTCCTGAAATTACACCAAGTATATCAGATAATGATGTCGTAAGAAGTGCCATCGGACAGGGAAAAAATTCATATGCGCCCGTTCAGCTTGCGAGATATGTATCAACTGTTGCCAACAGTGGTACATGCTATAATCTGACACTGATAGATAAGGTTACCGATTACGAAGGAAATGTGATAAATGACAATCATGCCGAGGTGCTTAATGAACTTTCATCCATAAAATCCACAACCTGGGATTCTGTTCACAACGGTATGAGACGTGTAATTAAAAATCATACAGATGAAAATATGATTATTAATCAAATTAAAGTTGATGTTGCCGGGAAAACGGGTACAGCAGAAGAGAATCTGGCCAGACCGGCCCATGCTTTATTTGTTTCTTATGCCCCTTTTGTCAGACCTGAAATATCGGTTACAACTGTTATACCATATGGTTATTCATCAGGAAATGCTGAAGAGCTTGCCGGATTCATTTATGCCTATTATTTTGATCCAAAAGCTTTAGAGAACGCTTCCATAACGGGTAATGTAAATATGTCAGATTGACTTGCTGTTTTTCTATTTTTGTTATAAAATAAAAAAAGTGTGAAAGAGGATTAGTGTTAATGAAAAATAAAGTTATTATTAAAGGCAATAAGTTTGGTATCACAATTGTTTTAGATCCGGATATTGATTTTTTGGAGCTGCTTAAGGAATTAAAATCAAGACTTGAATCTACTGATGAATTTTTTGACAGTAATAAACAAATTGCTGCCGCCTTTGAGGGAAGGGATTTAACCAATGACGAATTGGATAGTATTCTTTCAGTAATTAAGGAAAATTCAAAACTTAATATACAATATATAATTGATGAAAATAGCAATATTGAAAGAATTTTTCAGGAAAAAATTTCACTAAATGATTCCGCATCGGATAATACCATATATAATGATGAAACTACAGCAAATGATGTATCCGGCTCAAATGATATATCTGCACCGAACCGGTCAATGA
>CALGGL010000240.1 GCA_937915975.1 uncultured Lachnospiraceae bacterium
TCTAACACATCTATTAAATGATGCTTAACGCCTTGCATTTCCTTAGTTGTAATCTTAGCACTGCCGATATCAAGTCCTTTATATACCTGTATTGAATCAGCAGAGATTACTTCTCCTCCGATTTGCTTTGCAAGCTCTTCGCCTGATATAAATTTCCCCTTATTTTCTTCCAGCGTACTAAGTACACTTTCCCTTGTTTTCATATACCTTCCCCTTATTAACAATATATATCTTACCGAATATTCCAATGTCCGGTCATGTCTTCTTACAGATGACCGTCTCTGAACATTGAAAACTTATCCATCGGATATTGTTTCAAATTCTCAAGAACCTCTCTTTTATCCGCCTTAGAAAGAAGCTCCTCTCTTGCACGGGTTATCTCAACCTCAGTCTTGTGCTTCGAAGGGCCTCCCACACATCCTCCCGGACACATCATACCCTCAACAAAATCCTCTTCCAGTCTGCCGGACTTAAGTAAAAGAAGTGTCTTCTTACACTCATCTCCACCAGCACATTTTTTAAGTGATATATCAGAGGTATCAACACCTCTTTCCTTCATACATTCAAGGACGGCATTTGCCACTCCGCCCGATGCGGCAAATCTCTTGCCCCAGACAGAAGCCTCCTGATAGCTTTCATCCACAGGCTTAAGTTCAATATCCTTTGAACGAAGAAGGGCTCTGAACTCACCATAGGTCATAACATAATCAGCATTATCAGGTACGGATTTATCCTGCGACTCGGCCTTTTTCGCTATGCACGGGCCGACAAATACAGTTACGCATCCCGGATTCTTATGCTTTAAATATCTTGAAATCGCACACATAGGTGAAACCGTAGTGGACATATTTTTTTCGAATTGCTCAGGAAACTGTCTTCTCATCATATTGATAAACGCCGGACAGCAGGAGGTTGTCATCTTTCTTCCCTCTTCCATGGCTTCCTTCCACTCTAGTGACTCATAAGCAGCCGTCATATCACCGCCAAGTCCAACCTCTACCATATCCGCAAAGCCCATTTCCATAAGTCCCGCTTTAATGGACGCCATAGTAATATCCTTGCCGAACTGTCCCTCTGTTGCAGGTGCGCACATAGCGATTACTTCTTTTCCGGCTTTAATCTCATTAATTATATCCACCAGATAAGACTTGGATGAGATAGCGCCAAAAGGACAGGCATGGATACAATGTCCGCACTGGACGCATTTATTTTCATCTATCATACATAAACCATTCTCGTCATATGTAATAGCCCCTGTTGGACAAGCCTTTTTACAAGGTCTCTCAAGGTGAGCTATAGCCGAATAAGGACAGGCAGCGGCACATTTTCCACATTCCTTACATTTTGAAACATCTATGTGCGAACGGTGATGACCTATGGATATGGCTCCAAAATTACAGGAACTCTGACAAGGCTTACCTACACACAAACGACAGTTATCGGTAACCGTATACGCAGATATCGGACACTCCTCACAGGCAGGCTTAAGAATCTGAATCACATTGTCACTGTTATCCTCAGGTGTAGGACAAAGTCCCTCCGCAAGTCTTATACGCTGACGAACAAGCTCTCTTTCCTTATATACACAGCAACGGTTAAGTGCCTTCGGTCCCGGAATTATTCTGTAAACCAGCTCTTCCTTTGACTGCTCATTCAGGTTATCATCCCAGGCAAGTCTGGCAACCTCTTCAATTATTTTATGTTTTAAATGTACTATTCCCTCGTCGTTGGTAATCATATGTACTCCTCTCCCGCTTGACTCTATAAATTTCTGCTTTTTTACATACATTAACTGCAAATATATCAATCGTTAAAATTAATTCTGAAAATACAAGTCTATTTTATTATTTTTTTTATATTTATGCAACCTTTAAAATATTGGATTTGCCAAACATACCGGATATATGGTATATTAATTCTTGTATTATAAAAGGGGATGTGATTTAATGAACAGAAATGATTATTCTGCAGTAACTCCTATCTTTCGTGAGTTAGCAAAAAAATGCCAGACAAATGATATAATCGATCAGGATTTGTATACCAAATACGAAGTAAAACGAGGGCTTAGAGATTTGGATGGTCGCGGAGTTCTTACGGGACTTACGGACATCTCAACCATCAATGCTTATAAAAAGATAAATGATGAGCTTGTTCCCATAGACGGCGAGCTTTATTACCGCGGTATTAATATATACAGCTTGGTAAAAGGCTTCTCAAACGAGAACAGATTCGGTTACGAGGAAACTGTATATCTCTTATTATTCGGTGAGCTTCCAACCATGGAAAAGCTCAATGAATTCAGTGTGCTTTTAGGCTCGTACCGTTCTCTTCCGACTAACTTTGTAAGAGATATTATTTTACGAACCCCAAGCAAGGACATAATGAACTCTCTTGCAAAGGGAATACTTAACTTAAGCTCATATGATCTTAACACCTCTGATATAAGCATACCGAATGTATTGAGACAGAGTATTGAGCTTATAGCCAATTTTCCTTCTCTTGCAGTTTATTCCTATCTTGCCTACAGACATTATGAATTAGGCAGAGGACTTTACATACACAATCCTAAGCCGGAGCTATCAACTGCTGAAAACTTCCTGAGACTACTTAGGAAAAATAAACAATATACAGACCTTGAAGCAAAGGTACTTGATCTTGCTTTGGTACTTCACGCAGAGCATGGTGGAGGTAATAACTCAACCTTTACAACACACGTGGTAACTTCCTCGGGAACCGATACCTACTCTTCCGTTGCAGCATCGCTTTGTTCGCTTAAGGGTCCAAAGCACGGTGGTGCAAATGTCAAGGTTAAGCAAATGTTTGACGACCTGAAAGAAAATGTAAACGATTGGGAAGATAAAGGGCAGATACGTGACTATCTGTGCGATATCCTTGATAAAAAAGCCTTTGATAAATCAGGACTTATATACGGCATGGGACATGCTGTTTACTCCATATCCGATCCACGTGCCAATATCTTCGGCAAGTTTGTCGGTAAGCTTGCAAAGGAGAAAAACCGTGAGGAAGAATATAATCTTTATGTAAATGTTGCCGAAGCAGCCAAGGAAGTAATCGCCGAAAAGCGTAAGATATATAAGGGCGTAAGTCCTAACGTAGACTTTTACAGCGGCTTCGTATACAGTATGCTTAACATACCTGAAGAGCTATTCACTCCACTCTTCGCCGTTGCCAGAATAGCCGGCTGGAGCGCACACCGTATTGAAGAGCTCATAAACGTAAATAAGATAATCCGTCCGGCTTACATGTCAATATCTGAAGACAGAGAATACATACCTATAGCTGACAGATAAGTGTGCCATGGGCGTGAGCCTTGTCACCTAAAAATGTTGCTGTACATTAGATAAAAGCAGGTCTATATGTTAGCATTTAGTCCGATTTGCGTTAAATCAAAAGTGAAAATTCGCAATAGGTGCGTTAAAAAATCGAACTGTTTGAGCGTAGCGAGTTTTCGATTTTTAGCACCTGTAAAGAATTTGAGCGCTTTGATTTAGCAAATTGATGACCAGCTAACATATAGACCTGTTTTTTATCTGATGTACTGTAACAGTAGTATAGTAAAAGGTGACAAGGCTCACGCCCCGTATCATACTTATTCTTTTATGAAAATACTCCGAAAGCTCCTAATAACAATATAAACAGAAGTATCGGTGCCACAACCTTTATCATGGCAATGTATAATTTTCTTCGTCCGAACTTCTCACCATTCTTGGTAGCCTCATCTATGACTGTCTTTGGCTTTACTATCCATCCGATAAGTATACAGGTTCCGATTGCAACGATTGGCATAAGTATGTTGTTACTTATGTAATCAAATATATCAAGAAGCTGTGCATTTGATCCGTTAGGAAGCTTAATGTCAAAGTAAAGCTTATTGTAGCCAAGACAAATAATTACGCCCAAAACAAGTGCTATAACGCCCTCCAAAATCGTGGCCTTACGTCTGCTTACCTTGAACTGATCCATAAGACTTGAAACTACCGCTTCAAGGACTGATATGGAGCTTGTAAGTGCCGCAAAAAGCACCATAAGGAAAAATACCGCTCCGAGAACATTTCCAATCTTACCCATCTCGGCAAATACCTTAGGTATGGCAACAAACATAAGTCCCGGACCGCCTGTCATGCCTTCCTTACCCATAAATACATATACGGCAGGAATTATCATAACACCTGCTAAAAATGCAACAAGTGTATCAAATATCTCTATCTGGTTAACTGACTTAACCAGATTATGGTCATCCTTAAAGTAGGAACCGTATGCAACCATGATACCCATAGCTACGCTTATACTGTAGAAAAGCTGTCCCATAGCATCCATGATTACCACGAAGAAATCCTTAACTCCCATTCCCGATACATCAGGAACCACATAAACCATAAAGCCTTCCAAACCGGTTCTTCCGGTCTCCTTGCTATGGATGGTAAGTGAGAAAATTGCAACTCCGATTACAAGCACAAGAAGTATAGGCATAAGTATCTTTGACATAGCCTCAATACCCTTATTAACACCCTTATATATTACAAATACGGTTGCTGCAAGGAAAATTATGTTATAGATTATCGGTGAACCGATATCCGTTATAAATCCTCCGAAATAGCCATCCTCGGCAGCCTCTAATCCGTTTCCGGTCACAAAAGCCACAAAATATTTAAGTACCCAGCCACCGATTATACAATAATACGGAAGTATCATAAAAGGAACTATTACGGCAATTACACCAAGTCCCTTCCACTTCGGATGAAGTATACCGTATGCGGTAAGCGGGCTTTGCTTAGTCTTTCGTCCTATACTTATCTCCGTAATAAGCAGTGTAAATCCGAAGGTTACGGCAAGTATAAGATACGTAACTAAAAATATTCCTCCTCCATCCTTTGCGGCAAGATACGGAAACCTCCATATGTTACCTAATCCTACTGCACTTCCTGCTGCTGCAATTACAAATCCCAGCGAGCTGGAAAATGAACTACGCTTTTCACTCATTTTTCTCTCTCCTCTTTATATTATTTTTTAGAATTCTCTCAAGATAAGCTCTGTTATCCCCGGATTGCTTCCTCTTGAAACTCTCTTTACCTTAGGAACACGATTATAGGAAAATTCATCTTCGATGGCTTCCCTGATTCTCGTTCCTCCGTGGAAACCATGAATTACTCTTATTCTGTATACACTTCCTCCCGCCGAATTGACTTTTTTTATAACAGCCTTTATGGCTTCATCAACCGTCATTCCGTGTACATCAATTTCTTCCATACCGCCTGAAAGCATTTCTTCCTCCTTATCAGAACTGTCCCTGTTGACACACCGTATAAAAAATCATCCGTTATGTTGTCTTACAAACTTAAGAAACTCCTGCTTTGGCATAGGCTTTGCATAATAGTAGCCCTGTATATAATCACAGCCTATCTCCTCAAACCAATCGGAGGCTTCCTTATTTTCCACGCCTTCAACAACGATTTCGGCACCGATTTTCTTAAGCATCATTACAGTCTGCTTAATAACATCTCTCATCTTACCGTCATTCATATTATCAACAAGACTCTTGTCAATTTTTATAAGCTTAAACGGCAGGGAAATAATCTTTTGAAGATTAGAATATCCCGTACCGTAATCATCAAGAGAAAGCGAAAGATTCATATCGTGAATCCTGTAAATTGTATCGTATATAATATCTCTGACATAATCGCGTCCGGTTTCGGTTACCTCAAAATTAATATTTTTCTTGGAAATATTATACTCCTTTATCTTTTCATCTATATGCTCGGGAAGTCTGTCCTGAAGGCATTGGATGGTCGATAGATTTATCTCAATATAATTAAGTCCGTAGCTTTCTATAGTATTTTCGGAAATAAACTTAAATACATCATCTATTACAAAATCACCAATATTGTGAATAGCGCCGTTCTTTTCCGCAGCCGGTATAAAAAGTCCCGGCGATACAAATCCCACTTCATCATCCTTAAGTCTTATCAAAGCTTCCGCACTTGTGAATTTCTTTTCCTTAAGTGAATAGATAGGCTGATAATACATTTCAAAGCTGTTTTTATCTATCGCCTTTTTGATTATCTTATCAATATCCATCTGAAGCTGGAATTTTCTTTCCGGAGCTATATCTGAAAAATACACCAGTTCCTTACTTGAAATAGTTTTTTCAAAGGAATCTATAAATGATTCAAAATCCGCAATCTCCGGTATATCATAAGGAATCTTCATAAGGCACATACACATATCAAGATTCATACGATTATCATTCATCACGAAATTATCATTCAAATTCTCAAGAAGCTTTTCTGTTTTTTGTCTTATAATATCGTCATCGCTTTCACTGATATTATCAAAAACAACCGCAAACATACCATAATAAAGATAATAAATATTCATTATAATCTTACTATGTGAATTAAGCTCTGCATAATTTGCCTTTATACGTGAAACAACCTCTCTGATAAGCTCTCTGTGTATCTTAGAACCGAACAATGTAACTATAGGCTCATCATTTTTTATCTTCATCATTATGGCAGTTACAGCTTTATCCGACCGGTAATATCTTTTTATATCCTCATGAAAGCTCGGAAATGTTCTTGAACCGATTCCCGGATCCACCATTTCCTCTGCACGTAGAACCGTAACCGTAACCAAAAATGAAGATATACTCATCGCAAACATTTCAACCGAATTTGCCGGAGCTATAAACTGAATGAAAAGTGCAATTATATTACACGGAAATATTGCAAGAAGCGCAACAGTCTTTGCCCTTCCTATCATACTTTTGGTCTTCATTATGTATATCACGGATACGACCATATAATAAGCCGCAACTATATAAAATACAGATATTAGCGGTCTTCTGTGATAAACCAAAATGTCATTTTCCCTTGTAAGGGTAAAAAGCATATGATTAACAGGATTGGAAAGAACCACAAGAATATTAATCATAAACGGAATTACATATACCCAATGAAATATCTTATTATGGATTATTCTTGACCATGTACCGCTTATCATTCCGATAAAAACAACATAACACGGCATTATCATGGCATGGGTAATAAACCCTCCGTAATAGCAAATGGTTCTGAAGGTCTCATTTCTACCCAAATCACCAAGGAATCCGAGAGGTGCATTTTGAAGTATTTCAAATATTGTGTCAAACATCATGATGTATATTATATTGATAAAGGCATTATTTACCCTGCCTACATTTAATCTTCTGAAATACACAGAAAATAAAATGGCGACAAATATTATCAATGCACATAAATCATATTGATACAATCTTTCCATTTAAAATCTCCCAATAAACATAAAACCAAAAACTATAAAACCTCACCGTTTGTCTCTATGACCTTCTTATACCAGTCAAACGATTTCTTCTTATAACGATTGCCGGTTCCCGTACCGTCATCATTATAATCAACATAGATAAATCCGTACCTTTTCTTCATCTCACCTGTTGATGCTGATACAAGGTCGATGCAGCCCCAAGGAGTGTATCCCATAAGGTCCACACCGTCAAGCTCAACCGCCTTCTTCATCTCCCTGATATGTGCCGAGAGGTATTCTATACGGCTTGAATCATCACAGGTATTATCATCATTTAACTTATCTATCATACCGATACCGTTTTCCACTACGAAAAGAGGTATCTCATATCTTTCATAAAGAGCATTGAGAGAATATCTGAGTCCCTCAGGATCTATAGGCCAGCCCCACTCAGATACCTTAATATAAGGATTTGCCACAGAATACGTACTGGTTAACTCTACATTTTCGACACTATCGGACTTTGCCTGCGAATCCACTACATTTGACATATAATAAGAAAATGCTATGTAATCAACAGTTCCCTCAGCGAGAATCTTATCATCGCCCTCTTTAATCTTTAAGTCGTAGCCCTTACGTTCAAACATCTTCTTGGCGTAATTTGGATAATGTCCTCTTACATGGATGTCCGTAAAGAAATATCTCATATGCATCTCTTCATTTGCAAGCACTATGTCAGAAGGTCTGCATGAAAACGGATATATAGGAGTCATGGCAAGCATACAGCCTATCTTAAAATCAGGATTAATCTTATGTCCTTCCTTTACAGCAAGAGCACTTGCAACAAGCTCATTATGAGCACACCTATACATTATCTCTTCCGGATTATCAAACTCCGATGCCTTAAAGCCCGAATTAAGCCTGCCCGGCATATCTATCTGATAATGCATCTGATTATTAATCTCGTTAAAGGTCATCCAGTACTTAACCTTATCCTTATATCTTTCAAAGCAGGTAACTGCATATTTTACAAAGAAATCAATAAGCTTTCTGTTGGTCCATCCACCGTATTTTTTTGCAAGATTAAGAGGCATTTCAAAATGGCTTAAGGTTATAACAGGCTCTATGCCGTATTTTAATAACTCATCAAATAAGTCATCATAAAACTTAAGTCCTGCCTCGTTCGGAGTTTCATCATCCCCATTAGGGAAAATCCTTGTCCAAGCTATGCTTGTCCTAAAGCATTTAAAACCCATCTCGGCAAATAATGCCACGTCCTCTTTATATCTGTGATAGAAATCTATCGCCCTCTGGTTAGGATAGTACTCCCCCTCTTCAACCGTATCGGTTATTCTTCTTGCCTTACTTACAGAACCGCCTGTAAATACATCCACGACACTCATACCCTTGCCGTCTTCGTTCCATGCACCCTCAAGCTGATGTGCGGCAACAGCACCGCCCCATAAAAAGTTCTTGTCCAACATTAAACTATACCTCACATTCCTTCAATCTACCATTTTAAGCCATCTGTTACTTCCAACAAATAATAGAAACAACGAATCTATTTTTTTCTGAATCTTCCAAATTCCTTATATATGGAGTTGTAGTTAAACAATGCACCTATAAGATTGGCATCATTGTTAAACTTTGTCACAACCACATTAGGCTTTGGAATATAGTCATCAAACTTTCTCAAAGGATTATCCTTATCAAAATCCTCTATACTTTTCTTTATGTACTCCATAAGAAGAGGCTGTTTGCTGATTCCTCCCCCTACCGCTATCTTATCAAAATCGAATAAAACATTGAGGTTATAAAGTCCTACGGCCAGTATATCCGTATAATTCTTTAAGCCATTAAGCACAGCTTCTTCACCGCTTTCGGCACGTTCAAAAAGCTTTATTCCGTCAAGCACCTCAGGATCATCCCCCGTAAGCTTACATACCTCACCGATAAGGCCCTTTGCGCCGTAGCTTCCCCATGTTGCTCCGAACTCATATCTGTTCATGGCATCAAGAATCATAAAGCTGTACTCTCCGGCAGAATAATGTGTACCCGAATAAAGCTGTCCGTTAATTATTATTCCTCCGCCTACAGCGGTTCCAAGTACCATTACCGCACCGTTTTTAACGTCACTTAGGCTGCCCTTCCAATACTCGGCAAGTGCAGCACATTTTCCGTCATTTTGAATTGCGACTCTTAAGCCGTATCTGGTAGACATATAATCAACCAGATACATTCCGGTAAGATACTTAAGCCAGCCTGCCGTCATGGTATATCCCCTGTTAATATCTATCATGCCCGGCATACTTACGGCAATTCCAGCTACTCTTTCCTTATATCCGGCTACTATATCATCAATAACCTTGAAAAAATTCTTTCTGTCAGCCTCATTATTATCGGTAGGCTGAGGTGTAGGAACCTTATCCTTTTCGATTATATTTGCTTTTTTATCTATTACCGCATATTTTAAAAATGTTCCGCCCCAATCAAATACAAGATAGTTATTCATTACTTCCTCCATAACAAATACACATATAGGATAAAAACACATTGCTTATTTTTTGACACGGCATCATTAAGCTAAATGTAATGTTGATTTTTAAGAAGCCGCCTTCTCGGCCTCATAAGCTTCCCTTACAGCCTTAGCCAGTTGGTCCCCACAGGAGGTTAATGCAGCGCCACCAGCGACAAGTGCGAGCATTG
>CALGGL010000241.1 GCA_937915975.1 uncultured Lachnospiraceae bacterium
GTATTTGGTGCACCGATAGTTATTGTGATGCTGATTAAGGGCAGCAAGAGGGAGTAGGAAATGGATTATTATTTAAAGACATCGAAGCTTTCAGTCGGATATAACGGCAAGCCGATTGTAAAGGATATAGAGTTTGGTGTAGGCAAGGGTGAGATTCTTACGCTTATCGGTCCGAACGGCTCCGGAAAGTCTACAATTTTAAAAAGTATAACCAGACAGCTTGAGGTGGTTTCCGGTACGGTATTTATCGGTGAAAATGATTTAAAGGATATTAATTATAAGGATATGGCGAAAAAGGTTTCCGTACTTTTGACGGAGCGTGTGAGACCGGAGCTTCTTACATGCCATGACGTTGTGGCGCTTGGAAGATATCCATATACAGGTAAAATGGGAATCCTTGGCAAAGAGGATGAGAAGATAATTTACGAGTCTATGGAGATGGTCGGAATACTTTCGCTTAAGAACAGGGATTTTCAAAAGCTGAGTGACGGACAAAAGCAGCGTGTACTTTTGGCAAGGGCTATATGTCAAAAACCCGAAGTACTGGTTTTGGATGAACCGACCTCATACCTTGATATAAAGTATAAGATAGAGCTTTTGGAGGTTTTAAAGAGGATGGCAAAAACTGAAAAGGTGGCTGTTATCTTATCCCTTCACGAGATAGAACTGGCAGGCAAGATATCTGACAAGGTGCTTTGCGTAAAGGGTGAAAATATCTCCTGCTACGGTACACCTAAAGAGGTGTTTAAGAAGAGTATAATTATGGATTTATTTGATATAGATGAGGATGCATTTAAGATGTATTTTTCAAAGGTGGATTTTTATGGCTAAGGTTATTATGGTTCAGGGAACCATGTCAAATGTGGGAAAAAGCTTAATAGTGGCAGGACTTTGCAGAATATTTAAGCAGGATGGTTATAAGGTGTGTCCGTTCAAGTCGCAAAATATGGCGCTTAATTCATATATAACTGCCGATGGTCTTGAGATGGGACGTGCACAGGTTATGCAGGCGGAGGCAGCAGGAATTGCGCCTGATGTGGCTATGAATCCTATACTTCTTAAGCCTACAAGTGACGTAGGCTCTCAGGTTATTGTAAATGGTGAAGTAATCGGCAATATGAAAGCCAGAGAGTACTTTGAGTATAAGAAAAAATTAGTGCCTGAGATTATGAAGGCATATGAGAAGCTTAATAAGGAGTATGACATAATCGTAATCGAGGGTGCGGGAAGTCCGGCAGAGATTAACCTTAAGGAAAATGATATCGTAAATATGGGCATGGCAAAGCTTGTAGATGCTCCTGTTATCCTTGTGGGTGATATAGACAGGGGCGGTGTATTTGCGCAGCTTCTTGGTACACTTATGCTTTTAGAGGAGGATGAGAGGGCACGCGTTAAGGGCCTTGTTATAAATAAGTTCCGTGGTGATAAGACAATACTTGATCCCGGTATAGTGGAGCTTTCGGAAAAAGGTAATGTTGATGTTGTCGGAGTAGTGCCGTATATGAGTCTTAACCTTGATGACGAGGACAGCCTGACGGAACGATTTGAAAGACAAAATCACGGTTTGATCGATATAGCTGTTATCAGACTTCCTCATATATCCAATTTTACGGATTTTAATGTATTTGAACAGACAGACATAATTAATCTTCGCTATGTAAATGATGTAAATTCACTTGGTAATCCTGATATGATAATTCTTCCCGGAAGCAAGAATACAATTGGAGATATGAGGTGGCTAAGAGAAAGCGGATTCGAAGCTAAGATTAAGAAGTTGGCAAGTGAAGAAAAAGATTATATGGATCCGGCAGGTATAGATGGTAATAAAGAGTATGAAGAAGGATCATATTCATCTACACCGGTTTTTGGAATCTGTGGCGGTTATCAGATGCTTGGCTATATGATTTACGACGAGGAAGGAAATGAAGAAGGCGGATGCATAGAAGGTATGGGACTTCTTCCGATAGAAACGCATATCTGTGAGGAAAAAACACGTAAGCAGATAAGCGGAAGGATTGGAAAGCTGACAGGTTTATTTGAAGCATTATCGGGAAAAGAATTTGAAGGCTATGAGATACATATGGGCGTTTCGGATAGTGCAGATAATATGGGCAATAAAGATAATGCAGACAGCCCTGTGGTTCAAAAGGAAAATGTTTACGGAACTTATGTACATGGAATATTTGATAAAGGTGATATAGCAGAAACAATCATAAAGGCATTGGCAGAAAGAAAAAATGTAAATCTTGCAAATATTGATATAAAGAGCTATAAGGATATAAAGGAAGCAGAATATGACAAGCTTGCAGATACCTTAAGAGAGTTTATGGATATGGATAAGGTTTATGAGATTATGGAATAAATAAAGATAATCAAGAAAATATTTGGAATATACAATAATATTATGTTATGATTATTTTTATGAAGGAAGGAAAGTGATGTATTCATGAGCAAACTGACAGATATTATAAATGAATACAAGACATTGGGAATTACAGAACAGATAGATTATGATAAGCTTTACCTATATTCTGTTATCACTCATTCTACTGCAGTTGAGGGCTCAACAGTTACTGAAGTTGAAAATCAGTTATTGTTTGATGAAGGTATTAGTCCTGATAAACCGCTTGTAGAACAGTTGATGAATCTTGACCTAAAAAATGCTTATGATGAGGCAATAAAACTTGCTTCACAACATCAGGATTATAGTGTTAAGTTGCTTTGTTATTTGGCAGGCATAGTTATGAAAAATACCGGAACGGAATATAAGACGATGAATGGTAATTTCAGCAGCTCGAATGGGGACTTGAGGCTTTTGAATGTAACTGCCGGAAGGGGTGGAAAGAGCTATATGTCTTACCAAAAAGTTCCTCAAAGGCTTGAAGATTTCTGTAGTTGGCTTAATGCTAAGAGAAAGAGTATTATTGCTGGTGATATAGACGGTATTTATGAATTAAGTTTTATGGCTCATTATAATCTGGTTTATATTCATCCATGGGCTGATGGAAATGGAAGGTTGTCCAGATTAGTAATGAATATGATTCAGGCGGAATTTAATGTTATTCCATCCATTGTAAAGAAAGAATTTCGAGAAAAATATATTAAAAGTCTTGCTGAATCTCAAGATGAAGGTAATGCAGCATCATTTATGGAATTTATGTTACAACATCATATCCATAATCTTGAAGAGAATATATTTGAATACAAAAAGTCTATTGAAAATGATACTTTAAATCTGCAAAATGATACTTTAAATGATACTTTAATTCTTTCCTTAAAAGAAAAAAATATATTTGACATTATTATGGCGGATAATTATATTTTGATTTCAGAAATAATGGAAAGAACAGGGTATAGCAGACCTACAGTAACAAGGGCTATAAGTAAACTTAAAGAAAAGCAAATTCTTGATAGAGCAGGTGCTAAGAAGAATGGACATTGGGTAATTAAGAAATAAATCAGTACTCCTGTAACTTTACAAAACAGGGTATGAATGCGTTTATTATTAATGATGAGGAAATCAGAACGATAAATGAAAAAGCATTTTATTATCCTGTTTTTAGATTGGGCGAATGATATGAATTAAAAAGTGACAAGGTGCCAAGCACCTTGTCATTTTTTCTTACATACTGTACAACTTATTTATATATGTTTTTTTGACCTAAGATAAATCATTCCCATAACCGAGCCAAGTAATAACAAAAGCATTGGAACAATCGGTGAACTATCACCTGTTGTTGGTGATTTCGCTGATTGTTTAGCAGGAGTCGTATCTTTTGCTGTTACCGTTGCAGGAGTAGATGTTGTAGTAGTGGTTGTTGTTTCAGTTGTTGTGGCAGTGGTTTCGGTCGTAGTTGTATCAGTTTCTTTTGTACCTTCTTTCCAAGATATAAGGAAAGGTGAAAGTCCGGTAACTGTTATGTATATTCCGTCAGCTTTTTTGTTGATCTGATAGCCTGAAAATGTCTCTGTCTGACCGGCAGTGTGTCCGTTCATGGATTCACCAAACATATGGACTATAACAAAATCATAAGTGCTGTCTGTACCCTCAGGATAGTCAAACTTTACTGTTAATCCGTTTGCAGGAAAGTTATCAGGTGTTGCGTCTATCCAAGTAGCACCGTTATCGGTACTAATCTGAAGCTTAACCTCATAGGTTGCGGAATTCTTTGAATCAAAGCCTTTATCTGATGCCACGAGTCTTAATTGCTTTTCGACCGCATCAACGGTTGTATATCCGGCAGCCTTTATTCCGTCTGATATATCATCTGCAGAGAATTCTTCAACCTTTGCAGCTGTTTTTATCTCAGGTTCATCAGCAGGCTTGTCTTTCCATTTGGCAGTAACGGAGATATTGGCTGTTACTGTAATTGATTCACCTACAGCTCCCTTATCCCAACTATCAAAGGTCTTTCCATTAGGTGCGGTAAATCCGCATGCAGGAAGAATAAATGCATCTCCTTCATATACCTTTACCGGATCCATAACGCCTGTTCCGCCGTTTGCCTCAAAGGTTACGGTGAAGGAGGGTTTTTCTTCCCAAACTGCATATAAAATAGTGCTTTTTCCATCGGAATTCATCCATTGGGAAGGTGTTTTGCCCTTAATTATTTCCGGATTGTCAGGGTCGGCACACCAGCCAAGGAAATTAAATCCGTTTCTTATAGGAACCTTTGAATATAAATCAAAGGTACAATTGGATTTTCGCTCTTCGCCGGGGATTAGTGAGTAATATGATGTACCTTTACCATCAATGGTTCCGCCTTGGGCATGAAGTTCCAAAGTGTAGCCTGAAGCATAATATGGCAGATAGAAGAGGTCAGCGCTTATTGATGAGGTAATACCGTTTTTCTTAATATAATCGCCTATATTTACGGTAAACGTAATCCTATCATCGTAATCTTGCCTGTATTCATTTCCGTAGAAGTTATTAAATATGCTATTGTTTGTAGGATCAGCAGATGTATCATTAACAAAATAAAAATTAGCAAAATATCCTTGGCTTAAATAAGGCTTAGGGAAAGTATATGTATGGGTGCTGTTATCAATATAAAACTTGGTTGACATAGTTATACCGTCAGGAAAAACCAAGGCATCCGGATTGTTAACTAAAACATTATTTCCGTCTCTTTGATCAACATAATTGATAAATCCTATATCGTAGGAGTTTTCCAAAAAAGTAATCGTATCAACCGATTTAATGTAAAAATGTGCTTGGAAATTTGCACTACCGCTACAATCTGAGGTGGGATAACCATTAGAATGAGGCCGGGCAGTGTCATGTTCATAACCATAACCTGTTTTAATGACGATAGGAAAACCGGTATCGTTTCTGTAAAGACTATCGTAATTGTAAAAGCCTTCTCCGTCATTTGATTTTACAGGACTATATAATTCACCTTTTCGTTCACGATCTTTCCAAGGGACATATATTGTGTTTCTATTGACTACTGTAAGATGCGTTGCTTTTGTTTTATTACTCTCATAAAGATAATCTTTAACTTGATTATCATCACTGAATTGGATTATCGTACAATTAAAAGTTGATGGTTTTGAGTGATCAACATCATCAGTTGCAAGCGTAGCAGATGGTACAATTGCTATAGTTTCTCCCGGCAAAATAAGGGCGGTTTTTCCGTATATTTTTTTCTCATCAGGAATCAGTTCACTGTCGGGGCCAATATAATAATCAGCATTTGCTGCTTCTCTTTGTACTGCTTCAAACCACTGGTCAAATGGTATTTCATCATCGCTATCATTAAGTATTTCTTCGCTTTCGATAATCACTTCATTATCCGAATTATCAATCGGAGCAGAGGTGATTTCTTCAACCGATTGCACATCAGTGGTTTCTCCATTAGGCTGCTCGTTTGTTATTTCTTCGGCTTCTTCAACGGTTTTGCCTTCAACTTCCGCTTCGTCGATTATTCCCTCATCCGAAGTATCATTTACTGCGGTTTCTTCCGGTAAAGTAGCATCTTCCTCAGCATATACACCTAAATTGCCATAGGATGACATGGTAAAGATGATGATAACGGATAAGAGCATAGTAAGAAATTTTTTTGCTTTTTTGTCCTTTCTCATAATATCTCTCCTTTTTTATCTTTGCTTTTTCCTGATTTTCCTCTGATTTTGATGGATGTTTTTTTGATATAAAATCAGGTTTTGCACAAAACAAATTAATAGAAAATTTATTGTTATGCATAATTACATAAGAATAACTTACTATAGCAAATTATAAAAAACTACTACACTTAACTTCTTTCTTTTATAACAGAATAAAAAAAGAGTGTAGTTTTAGGATTGGGGTGGGCGAGAATAGAAGAAATATCACTTTTTTCGAATCAAATATGAGAATATTAAATATATACATAAAATGAAGTATATATTATAATAATATTCGATGTATAAAGGATAAGTTGGGATATGAACGTGAAAGATAATAAAACAAAAAATATAATAGTAATCTGCCTGATAATCGGGCTTTCTTTTTTCTGGACAGGCTCTGGATATATCACATGGATGTATCATATGATGAATTATCATCCTTTGGCAAAGATTGATATGTATTCTGAGGTGACAGGATATTTGTTTCAATGCTTGGGCTTGATTATCTTTACCATGGTGGTTAAAAAGAATAAAACCATTATCACAAAAAATCAACCATTTATCATAACATCTTTTATTGATCTTTTTATGATTGCGTGTGCTGTTATGGTGCCTGACGGTTCATTAAGTTTAATGTTCGGATATATAATGAATGTCTTTCATGGTCTGGTAGCAGGCTTTTATCTTACAAGGCTTGTTACATATGTTTCACAGCAAAACAGAGGAGTGGCTTTTGGTTTAGGCTATGGCTTAGGAAGCATCGGTTCATATGTTATTTCGATTTTTGATAACGGTAATTTTATAATGAGCAGATATTCACTTTTGGTTTATTTGGCTGCGGTTTTGATTACTTCGGCTTTGATATGCGTTAAGCGTTTTGATACAGACGCGGTTATTGAAAATGAAGATAATGAGCATATGAAAAAAACGGATATGTCCTTTGCGCTTGATTATAAGATTCTTTTATTAGCAGGATTAACCGTATTTATGCTCAGTATGGCAAAGAATTCGGGCTTTTATTTTTCGACTATTGATATGGCAGACGGTATAAGTCTTGAACTTACACGAACCTTTTATGCGTTGGGATTAATAATTGCGGGAATTGTAAATGATAAAAACCGTAAGCTTGGAGCAGTACTATGCGTATCAACGCTTGCTTTTCCTTTTGCACTGCTGGTACTTAAGAGCAGCCTTGAAAGCAGCATAGTTGTGTGGATTCTAAGCTACGGATTTTTCGGTTTCTTTTCTGTTTACAGAGTTGTCCTATTTGCTGATTTTGCCGGAAAGAAGGAAAACCTTATATGGATTGCCGGCATGGGGCTTATGGCAGGAAGGCTTGGAGATGCGGCAGGAGCTTATGCAGGTATGAAGCTTATGGATAATATTTCTGCTCTTGTACTTCTTGCGGCTTTGGTATTTATGTTTACCATATTTTTATTTGTTTTACTGTTTCAAAAGATTTATACACCGATTATTGTTTCAGCAGAAGAGAGGAAAGGAATTGAGGATTTTTGCAGAAGCTTTTTGTTTTCACCACGAGAGCATGATGTGTTTAAACTGATTGACGAGGGATTGTCAAATACGGAAATTGCAGACCGCCTTTTCATATCTGAAAATACGGTTAAATTTCATATAAAAAACATCTTAAGAAAGACCGAAAGCAAGAATCGAATAGAGTTGTTAAATAATTATGAAAGATATAAGGCTTAAGTATAATAAAAAAGCGTCGCATTAACAATTGCTAATGCGACGCTTTATTTATTAATGACGAATATTTTTTATTTTTGCTTAATCATAAATCGTAATGATATAGCAGATAAAAGCATGAGTGATACTACAAGTATTAAAGGAGTTGTATCACCTGTCTGAGGAGCCTTTGTATCGGTTTTTTGAGTCTCAGTTGTAGCTTGAGTAGTAGCTTCCGTTGTAGCCTGCGTTGTGGCTTCAGTGGTTGTAGTAGTTGCTTCTGTGGTAGTTGTCGTTTCAGTTGTGGACTCGGGAACATTCACGGTTGCTGTGGTCCAATCGCCACCTTCGTAGTCTGCAACATATACCGTATACTCGGTACCTTCTTTAAGAGTTAAGTCCTCTATCTTGCCGCTAAATTCACCGCTTACTGTTCCGAAGGATTCCATTTTGAGTATATTATCTTCAGCATCTCTTACCTGAACCATAACCGCAAGGGCTTTGGTAGTACCGCTTACTGTAACGGTAGTCTTGGTTGCCTCAGCGCTGCTTATTGTAACTGTCTCGTTCTTTGCATAAGCCGTTAATGAAAATGTAAGGATACAAATCATTATTAATATTAAAGATAATTTGTTTTTATTTTTTCTCATACTCATTTACCTCGCAAACCATTTTATATGTCCGTCCCAATGCACGCCTGCACCTGCACCTATCTGGGTTCCGCCATATGTTTTATCATCGTCGTAGCCTGCATTGATTACGGTCGCACTGAAACCGCCGGTATTTCCGAACTTGTTCTTATATAACTGACTTGCTATAGGACCGTTCGAATCATGAGCAGGAGCAAATCCTATTATAAATGAGGTGGTTGCTACACCGTCGTCGGTTGCGGGCGCATATCCGTTAAAATTACGTTCTTTATTAACGCTGCTTATAATCTCGCAGTTGCCGTCATCATATATTATATTAAGATACACGTTATTTCCGCCTGATAAGGTATTATCATTGGTAGGATGATAGTAGGTTGCATAAACCAATATCTGTTCGTCTTTTCCTTCATAGTCGCAATCAAACGAACATTCCGAACCGTTACAATCGCAACGTATAGCCTGATTGCCGACATCCATATGGACGGGAAGCCTCATATGAATCATGTTATGACCTTCCTGACGGGAGACTACCAACGAAAGAACCTGCTCACCATCATGGCAGCATATGACTGCATCTTTGACCAGTACGAGATGCCAGTCTATACCTTTAAGCATGGAATACAAAAAATAGAACGGACGGGACTGAAGGGTCGTTGGCAGATA